>JAJCZP010000255.1 GCA_029262315.1 Deltaproteobacteria bacterium
TTCATCGCCGCGCCGCCCGTGCCCGTGGTTGCAGGCGGGCTGCCGCTCTGCCTGATTCACGAGGTTACCGATACCGTGACGGGGACGGTCGACGGCTTGGCGATGAGCATCGAGCTGCCGCTTCGGAGCGATGTGTACATAGGGGTGGCGGGCGACCAGCCGTGTCCGAGGTGTGACGCCGGGCTCTGCAACGGGGGCGTTCGGGCGGGCATGCCCTGCAACTCGGATCACGGATCACAGTTCTTCGGCGCGGCGAGCTTTGATTGCCCGCCGAGTGGAGTCGTTCTCGGCTCGGCATTCGATCAGACGTTGTCGTTCGATACGGGGACCCAGTTGCTTGGGGCCGGTGTGCCGTGCTCCCATGGTGCGTTCGGCGGTACGTCCTGCCCGTGCGACACGTGCAACGACGCGGCGGCAACGCCGTGCTCGAGTGATGCCGAGTGTCCGGAGAATCCCCCGGGGACTCCGGGCGTGTGCGGTGGGCTTCGCTGTCTGGATGGCAGCCAATCCGCGGGCGATCCCTGTACGGTCGCGGGGCCGTTCTCCACGGAGTGTGGGACGGGTGTTCTGCTTGATGTGTGCGGCCTTGTGGGTGAGCTTACGAGACCGAATAGCTGCAGTGATGGTACGTGCACACCCCTCGCTAGTGGTACGGATGGCGAATGCCTCCTCGGGCCATTCGATGGGACCTGCGTGTCGGAATCTTTCCGGACATGCTTCGTCGATACCGATTGCCCGCTGGGAGGAGATACCTGCCAGCTCCTTCGCCGGCGTTGTTTTCCCGATCCGTTCAGCGCGACCGGGAGCAGTGACCCTGAAGAAGCAACGCTCGTCGCGATCGAGTGTGCCCCGGCCACGAGTAGCGCGGGCCTGAACGGCGCCTACGGGTTCCCTGGTCCCGCCCGGTTGCGGTCTGTCGGGGCGCGTCGAATCGTGGCGCCCGCGCCCTGTCCCTCGGCGCTCGTGATCGGAGGATCTTCGCATCCGGGGGCGGCGGACGTCGGTTCGAGCGGGCTCGAACACGGAGAAATCTTGGTGCCGTGGAACCTTGCCGTTGAGGTGACGAACTGTTCCGGAAGTACCCAACCCTTCTGCGGCGTCTGCGACGTGCCGGGCCTCGTCCCCGAAGGCGTCGTCAACAATCGCCGCTGCGAACTCGAGAGCTCGATCGCCTGCCTCGCGGATTCGGACTGCACGGGCTTTGGGGCCTGCGTCGTTTTCGCGAGCGGGCCGCAACCGCTTTTTCTCCGGGGATTTCCACATTGTGCGCTTCCCATCCTGACGACGGTCGGGCCCGGGACGATCGATCCTGCGGAAGGCAAACTCGATCTTCCGATCGGGCTCGAATTGCAGGTCTACGCACTGGAAACGGTCGTCGATCCCTGTCCTCGTTGCTTCGCCGGTGCGTGCGATGGCGGCACGCGGGACGGTCTTGCCTGTTCTCGGAATCTCGACTGTCCGATCAGCCCGCTCAGGTTCGTTGGGACGGTGCCCTTCGCCCCGGGCACGCTGAGTGCCAGCGATCAGAGCGTGGCGCTCACGGCGTCGAGCCCTTCGTGCACCGCGGGTGGCTTCGCCGGAGATCGGTGCTTCTGCAGTACCTGCAACAATGCAACCTTCGATCCGTGCATGTCGGATACCGGCTGTCCCGACAATCCTCCGGGGACACCGGGCATCTGCGGCGGCCCCCGCTGCTTGGGTGGCGCATCCTCGGGGATGCCGTGTGCCGTGGCTTCCGACTGTGGTGGGAGTCCGTGCGGTGTCCTCGGCGATCTGACTAAGCCCAATACCTGCAACGATACGATCTGCACCCTCGGGGCCGACGGCGAGGGCTCTTGCCAGAATGGCCCGGTCGACTCTACGTGCGTCCTGGAACCCACCCGCTTCTGCTCGTCGAACGCCGATTGCCCGGCGTTTGGTGGCGTGGATACGTGCAACTTTTCCTCGCTGCGGCCGTGTTTCGCCGACAACGGTACCATCGGAGGCAGCGTGTCGGCTGAGGGACTGGAGAGTCCCTCAGATGGGGTTCTGATGGCATCCAGGTTGGGGATGCTTGCATGCGCAGGTCCAACCGGATCCGTTGCTCTCGACATCGGCATGGGACTCCCCGGTCTCGCGCGGCTCGCCATCCGGAACGATATGGAACTCGTCGCCGACTTGGCGGCCGGCAACGTGGCCGCGAACGGGACAGTCACGACCGACAACGAGGCAGATGGGGCGACGCCGGCCGATCCTGTCGAGGCGTCCGTTACCGCGTCAGCTCCCGCGGAGATTTCCATTCGCGAGACGGCGGCCTGCGAGGATTGCGACTCCGAATTTCAGTTCCTCGGCCAGCGCGTGCGCATCGATGCGCTCCCGATATTTTCCAGCCCTGATCTTCTGACGTTGGTGTTTCGGCTCGATGCCTCGATCATCCCCGTTGGTGAGGACGAGAACACGATCGTCATTTTCCGGAATAGCAGCGAGGTCGAGCCGTGCTCCGAGCTTTCGGACCCGTGCGTTCTAACGCGCGAGCGGCTCGGTGACGGCGACGTGCAGATCACCATCGAGACCACCGACGCGAGCGACTGGGACCTCGCCGTCTCGCGGGCCCCCTGCGATCTCGCTGATGCGACATGTAACAAGTGTCGGCGCGCCATCGCCAAGGGGACATCGAAGTTCGTGAAGGCGAAGGTGAAGGCGCTGCAAAAGTGTGAAGAAGGGAAGGTGAAGGACAAGCACGCTGACACGTGTCCCGACGGAGGTGCATCGAGTGGAAGCCCAGGTCGCAAGGCGGCGGACGCGATCGCCAAGGCGGCCTCCAAGTTTGCCGATGCGGTCGCTCGCGCCTGTGGTGGTGCCGACAAAATCTGCGGAACCTCCGACGATCTGTTCAGTGCCGGTACGGATTTCGGGCTGCCGATGTTTTGCCCGAACGTATCGGGTGGCGATTGTGCGGCCGGTCTCGCGAGCTGCGCCGACGTGGCGACCTGCGTCGAATGCGCTGCCACGGCGGCGACCGACCAGGCGTTGGGCCTCTACTACGGCGGACTGGTCGACACCGATGCCGGTTCGTCCGATCCGACCGAGAAGGCATTGAACCGCTGTCAGCAGCGCATTGGCAAGGAGATGGCGAAGTTCCTGCTGGCGAAGGAGAAGTCGTTGCTCAAATGTCGGGACGCGGTCCTCAAGGGGAAGGATCTCGGCAGTGCGACCTGTCCGGACGCTGGAGCGCCGCTCTCGTCGCTCGCCTTCAAGCTGGCCGCGAAAGTCGCGCGGTCTGAGGGAAAGGCGCTCGGGAAGCTCTGCCGCGAATGCGGTGGGGACGATCAGGCCTGCGACGAGGACGTCGTGCCGACGAGCCCGCTCGCGACGACGATTGTCGGCAGCAACGGCACCGACGACTTTCTACCCACCGAGATCGGCATTGGGCCGACCTGTCCGAACGTGACGGTGCCGGGAGGTCCGGCGTGTGGTGGGATGCTCGGGACCCTCGCCGACCTCGTCGAGTGCGTCGACTGCGTGACGTCGTTCGATGTCGAGTGCGCGGACGCGGTGCGCGCGGGCGGCGTCGTTAGCCTACCGGTGGAGTGCACGCAGTAGGCCGGCGCCGCCATCAGCGTGACCGCAGGGCGCGTGCCGTGCCGTGGCCCGGGCTCAGGGCTCGAGGACGACCTTGAGCACCTCGCGCCGGGCATAGGCCGCGTACGCCTCCGGCGCGTCGTCGAGCTTCATGTGTTTCGTGACGATCGGAGTCGGGTCGACGTGCCCCGCGGTCATCAAGGCGAGGACGGCGTCGACGTGGCCGACGACGTTGGCCTGACCAGCGTGGATCGTGAGTCCCTTGATCCAGACGACGCCCATGTGGACCTCGCAGCGCTCGGTGTAGACGCCGGTTGCGGAGACGCGCCCAGCGTTCCGGGCGAGCCGACATGCGAGGTCGAGCGCCTTGGGGTCGCCGACTGCATCGACGGCGAGATCGACGCCGCGCCCGTGCGTCGCGGCGCGAATGGCCTTCTTCGGGTCGTCATCCGTTAGATGAATCGGCGTGGCGCCGAACCGGGCGGCCATGGCGAGTCGATCCGCCACGGTGTCGATCGCGAGGACGTTGCCAGCGCCGAGCGCCTGTGCGGCCTGTACGGCGCAGAGTCCGACCGGACCGAGGCCGAGCACGGCGACACTCTCTCCCGGGGTCAGCCCCGCTGACTGAACGGCATGGAAGCCGGTTCCCATGACGTCACCAGCGAAGAGGGCGGCATCGATGCCGAGGCCTGCGGGGACGCGTCGCAGAGTGAGGTTTGCGTGGGGTACGAGCACCTGCTCGGCCTGCGCGCCCTGCAGATTGCCGAGTGCCTTGCCGTGGCCGAACACGCGTGACGATTCGCATTTGTGAAAGTCGCGTTTCCGACAGAAGAAGCAGCGGCCACACGCGGTCAAGAAACACGCCAGAACGCGATCGCCCACGGCGACGTCGGTCACGCCTGCGCCGGCATCGAGCACCGTGCCGACGAACTCGTGGCCGAGGGTGAATCCCGGATCGACGGGGACGCGGCCGTGATAGATGTGGAGGTCGGAGCCGCAGACGCCGCTCGCCTCGACGCGAACGATGGCATCGTCGTCGGCGCTGAGGGTCGGCTCGGGGCGATCTTCGATCTGCACCTTGCCGGGAGCTTGGAAGGTGAGGGCGCGCATCAGTTGGTCGCGCGTCCGCGGCTTCCCTGGATCACCAAGCCCACCGCGACGAAGATCGTCACGATCGCGACGGTGAAGAGCAGGAAGACGACGGTGTTGGCGAACTCGCCGCCGATGGCCAGGCCCCGGTTTCCCGTACTGGCGCCGAGGATCGAGGCGACGGTGTTGGCGTAGGCGGTGAACAGGAGGCATCCCGCGAGGGCTCGTCGGCCGCCGTCTCCGAGGCGGAGCGCTGGGAGCAGGGCAGCCACGCCGAAGATGAGCAAGCCGTTGGTCACGCCCTCCATGTGGGCCATCCGCCAAGCACGTTCGGTGCCCGCGAGGTCGCCGGTGACGACCATCGCGTAGGGGAAGCCCGCCAGCAGTCCCAAGAGGATCACCGCCGCGCCGTGGAATGCGAGGCGGCGTTGCATCGCATCGTTCATCGTTTCTCCTTCATTGGGATCGTGAGTGATGCCCGTGTGCGCTCTACGGGGCGAGCAGGCGCTCCCGTGCCGTCTCGGTGAAGCCCTCCGCCGGTGGAACCTCGGGGCCGACGAACGCGGCCATCTTCGCCGAGGCGAAGACAGGGTCTTCGACCATGCGCGCGACCGCGCGCGCACGACGTTGCGCCGCCTCTGGTCCGAACTCGCATTCGAGTATCGACAGCAGACGTGAAGAGTAGCGCAGTCGTCGCATGCGTTCGGCGCGTTCCTCGACGTAGGGGGTGAAGGTCTCGGGCCGCCAATCCTGCTCGGCCAGGAGGAGGTCTCGGACGAGTCTGACGTCACGCAGCGCAATGGAGAGTCCCTGGCCGATCAGCGGATCGTTGTGGCCCGCTGCATCGGCGATGAGGACGACGCCGGGCACGACCGGGACGTCCGTCCACGTATCGCGGTTGGGAAAGGCGGCGCACGGTCCCGCGGGTCGCCCGGCGGCAATGGCTTCGCTTTCGGGCACCGAGCGTAAGCGAAACGCTTTCAGAAAGTTCGCGGGCCCCTCTGGCCCAGCGACACGACTCGCTTGGTCGCGGCTGAAGCAGAGATAGAGACGCGCGCGACCGCTGCCTTGGGGGAACACGAGGAAGTTGACGTCGCCCTCGGTGCCGACGGTCTGGACATCCTCGGGCCACCCCTCGATGCCGTCGACGAGGAGGCCGGCCATGAAGTGGTGCGTGGGGTCCTGATGCTCGATGATGCCGACCTGTTTCCGGACGACGGAGCTACGGCCGTCGGCGCCAACCACGAGGCGCGGTTTCAGTGCGTGTTCGGCACCGTCGTGCCGGAACTCGACGCGCGGCGGGGTGCCGCTCGTCACTTGCACGTTCTCGACGCCGCGGAGGAGCGTTGCGCCGGCGTGTGTCGCGGCCTCGTCCAGCAGGTTGCACATGGTGGGGTGCCCGAGACAGAGAGGGCCGGGGATGTCGGGGAGCATGGCGCCGAGGTCGAACGCGTTGGCGCGCGCGGTCTCTGGATCGAGGAGTTCATCGTATTCCACATGACGGGTGGGGTGGTGCCCCCCCCCGGCGCGCAGTAGATCGTAGATTCCGAGGCGCTTGGTCTCGGCAACTCCCCATGGAGCCAGCCATTCCCCGCGGACCCGGTCTCTGTGCTCGGTGGTCTTCTCGAGGATCAGCACCGACGTTCCCGCGCGGGCCAGGGTGGCTCCCAGGGCCGCGCCTCCTATTCCGGCGCCGACAATGACGACCTCGGCGTCCAGGGTGTGTTCGGGCATGACCTACACTCCCTTCCAATTGGGCTTGCGCTTCTCCGCGAAGGCGAGGGGCCCTTCGGTGGCGTCGGCGCTGGTGAAGAGCTTCATCAACATGGGCCCGTCCGCTCCCATCGCATCGGGCAGAGATTTTCCGAGGCCGCCGAGTGCGCAGTGCTTGGTCGTCTGCACCGAAAGCGGTGAGCACTCGAGAATAGTTTCGGCCCAGCGTTGTGCCGTGGGCATCAGATCGGCGAGCGTGGTCACCTCGTTGACCAGGCCGAGGTCGGCCGCCCGCGTGGCGGTGATCGGGCGCGCGGTCAGCATCATGCCCATCGCGATCTTCAGCGGGATATGCCGCGGTAGCCTATGGATCCCGCCGGCCGCGGCAACGAGCCCGACGCGTGGCTCGGGCAATCCGAACGTCGCGTGCTCGGCGGCGATGACGATGTCGCATGCCAGCGCCAGCTCGAAGCCGCCACCAAGGGCGAAGCCGTTCACCGCGGCGATGAGGGGCTTGTCGAGGTCGGTACGTGCCGTCAGTCCGCCGAGCCCGCTCTTCGGCAAGCGCACGGTCCCGTGCTGCGCCGTCCATTTGAGGTCGTTCCCGGCCGAGAACGCCTTGTCGCCGGCACCGGTGAGGATGGCGACCCAGCAGTCGGGATCGGCGGCGAAGTCGTCCCAGACGCGGGCCATCTCCTCGTTCGCCGCTGGGTGGACAGCGTTCCTGACTTCAGGGCGATTGATCGTTACGGTCGCGATGTGATTCTGCTTCTCGTACTGCACGAACTCGTAGCTCATGGGGAGGTCTCCTCGTGCGCTTCGTCCTGCCAGCGTCGCGCGAGCGCACCATCTGCTTAGCCGAAGGCGCCAGCTGCGCAAAGCTGCGGCCAAAGGCCGAGTTGCGCGGGTGCCGCCGTGGGTGCGCCGCGTCGCGGTTGTGGGTGCGCCGCGTCGCGGTTGTGGATGGGCCGCGGTGGTGTGCGTCCGCCGGTTCCGCGGGCCCCCGGGCGATGCTATCGAGGGTGCATGAAGGCCCCCCGCCGCCAGTGGATCGCCGCCCGCGGCGTGCGTCCCGATCCTCGATGAGTCGTGCCCGACCGCTGGTCTCGGTCCTGCTCCCGGTGCGGGATGAGGCGTTGACCCTCGAAGCCTGCCTCGCGAGTGTGCGGCGACAGACGATCGACGATTGGGAGTGTGTACTCGTCGATGACGGCTCGGAGGACGCGACGGCCGAACTGGCGCGTCAGGCGGCGCGCGCCGACCCTCGCATCCGTGTCCAGACGATCGCGGCGACCGGCCTCGTCGGCGCACTGAATATCGGACTCGACGCGGCGCGCGGGCGCTTCATCGCGCGCATGGACGGCGACGATGTGATGCATCGCGCGCGATTGGCGTCGCAGCTAGCGGTGCTCGAGGTGGAGCCGACCCTTGCTGCAGTTGGGTGCCATGTGCGGCTGTTTCCCCGGTCGGGATTGCGCGAAGGGCGGCGCGCCTACGAGCGCTGGCTGAACGCGATCGACTCGCCGGCGCGCGTCCGGGCGGAGGCCTTCGTCGAGTGTCCGATCGCGCATCCGAGCTTGATGGTGCGCGGCGAGGTCCTGCGCGCATGCCGCTATCGTGATCGTGGGTGGCCCGAGGACTACGATCTCGTATTGCGTCTTCTCGGCGCCGGTCACGAGATCGGTGTCGTGCCGCGGCGCCTGCTGCTCTGGCGCGATCGCCCCACGCGTCTCTCACGAACCAGCCCCGTGTATGGACTCGACCGATTCACTGCCTGCAAGGCGGCCTTCCTGGCCGCGGACTTCCTCGCGGACGAGGCCGGGTACGTGCTGTGTGGATACGGCGCCACGGGGAAAGCGTTGTTTCGCGCGCTGGTGTCCCACGGCAAACGGCCCTCGCACATCGTCGAACTCCACCCGGGACGGCTTGGGAAGATCATCCACGGCGCGCGCGTGGTTCCGCCGCGCGCGCTTGCCGAGATCCCGCGTCAACCCATCGTCGTGTCGGTTGCGCACGCCGAGCCGCGTGCCGAGGCGCGGGCGACGCTCCGCGCGATGGGCTTCATCGAGGGTCGCGACTTCGTGTGCGCGGCGTGACGTGTTCGTCGCGCTTTGCTAGCGTCGCGGCGACGATGCGGGAGTGGGATGTCATCATCTGTGGCGCGGGGCCGGCGGGTGCGGCAACGGCGCTGCATCTCGTCAGGCGCGCCCCGACGCTAGCCGGCCGGATCCTCATCCTCGAGAAGGCACGCCATCCGCGGCCCAAGGTGTGCGCCGGGGGGCTCATTCCGCACGTGCTCGACTCGCTGGACGAACTCGAGGTGGGCCTCACCGTGCCGCACGTGATGGTGGACCGCGCGCGTATCGAAGTGCCGAGCCGACGCGTGGAGGTGGAGGGGCGCCGTGTGTGCGCCATCATTCGGCGCGCCGAGTTCGATGCCTCGTTGGCAGCCGCGGTTCGCGCGCGTGGGGTTGCGATTCACGAGGACGAAAAGGTGCTGACGCTCGAGCGTACCCAGGATTACGTGCGGATTACGACCGCACGTGGTGAGTATCGGGCGGCGCTCGTCGTGGGTGCCGACGGCTCGGGGAGCATGGTACGTCGGCGGCTCGTCGCAGGCGATGAGGACAAGCGCGCGATCGGAAGGGCCGTCATGGCCGATGTGCCGGTCGAGGGCGCCTGCCTCTGGGACGGCCATCGGCGTGCGCGCTACGATTTCGACTTTCGTGCCGTGCCCTCCGGGCTGGCCGGCTATGCTTGGATGTTTCCCTGCCTCATCCGAGAGCAGCCGCACGTGAATGTCGGCGTATACGCGCGTCGAGCGGCCGAGGGGCCGCGACTCGTGCCGATGCTGGAGGCGCTCGTTCGCGAGGTCGGCGGTGCGAACGTGCGCCACGAGGCGGCTCCCATTCGGGGCTATGCGCCGACGCGGTTCGTGGCGCCACGAGTGGTATTGGTCGGCGACGCGGCGGGCGTGGAGCCGCTCATGGGTGAGGGGATCTCGTTCGCCTTCGAGTATGGGCGGTGGGCTGCTGACGAGATCGCTATGGCGCTTGCGCGGGGCGAATGGGCGCTGACAGGCGCCGAGGATCGCTTTCGGACCTCCTGGGTCGGGAAGAAGTTGCGACGTCTGTCACAGGCCGCGACGATGTTTTACGGCCCGGGAGCCCCGGTCTTGCTCGCTGCGGTCGCGCGGTGGCCAGGCGTGCAGAACGCGGGACTTCGCTGGTACAACGGGGTCGACGGTTGGGATCGCCGCAGTGGCTGGGAAGTGCTCTGGAGTGCGGTGCGGGGCGCTGCGGTTGCCAGAGAGCCGCTCGGAATGCGATAAAATAGCTATCCGCTCCGGGTCCCCGGGGCACACTCTCATCTCAGGAGGATCTGATGCGAAAGGCAGTCATCGTCAGTGCGGCACGTACGGCCATTGGTACACTGGGAGGCGCCATCGCGCAGGTCCCGGCACCGGAACTCGGTGCGGTCGCGATCAAAGAGGCTTTGAAGCGGGCGAAGGATCTGCCGGGGGAGCAGGTCGACGAGGTCATCCTCGGGAACGTGCTGCCCGCCGGGCTCGGGTTGAACGCGGCGCGGGTGGCGTACCTGAAAGCTGGTATCCCGCAGGAAGTCCCGGGCTACGGTATCAACAAAGCGTGTGGCTCGGGGTTGAAGGCGGTGGCGCTGGCCGCGCAGTCGATCGCGCTCGGCGATGCCGACATCGTGGTCGCCGGCGGCATGGAAAGCATGAGCGGCGCGCCCTACATGCTCTCGAAGGCTCGTTTCGGCTATCGGATGGGCCACGAGAAGATTCTCGATAGCATGATCAGCGACGGGCTCACGTGTCCGATCACCTTCGTGCACATGGGTGTCACCGCCGAGAACATCGCCGAGAAGTACGGCATCTCACGCGAGGAGCAGGATGAGTTCGCGGCCGACAGTCAGAACAAGACCGCGGCGGCCATGGCAGGTGGCAAGTTCAAGGACGAGATCGTTGCCGTGCAGGTGCCCGCACGCAAGGGTGATCCGATTCCGTTCGATACCGATGAGCACCCGCGTGGCGAGACGGCCGTCGCGAAGCTCGCTGGCCTCCGCCCCGCGTTCAAGAAAGAGGGCGGCACTGTGACGGCCGCCAACGCGTCGGGCATCAACGACGGTGCGGCTGCAGTCGTGGTCATGGCCGAGGAGCGCGCCAAGGCCGCGAACCTGCCCATCTTGGCGACCATCCGCGCGTTCGCGTCGGCGGGTGTCGATCCGTCCATCATGGGAATGGGGCCGTGGCCGGCATCGGTCAAGGCGCTCGAGAAGGCCGAGCTCCGAAAAGAAGAGATCGACCTCTGGGAGCTGAACGAGGCGTTCGCCGCGCAGTCGCTGGGCGTCGTGCGCGAGCTGGGCATTCAGCAGAACCGTATCAATGTGAATGGCGGCGCGATCGCCCTCGGGCATCCCATCGGGGCAAGCGGCGCTCGCATTCTCGTGACCTTGCTGCATGCAATGAAGGATCGCGACGCGCGCCTCGGCGTGGCGGCGCTGTGCATCGGTGGCGGCCAGGGGATCTCGCTGATCGTCGAGCGTTGAAGCGCGATCGGGTGTGAATCGTGGCGATCGCTGCCTTCTTCGATATCGACGGTACGCTGCTCGCCAAGAACTCGGGCCCCCTCTACATGAAGTATCTGCGCCGGCGGGGTGAGATCCGCCGGCGCGATGCGCTCCGCACGATCTACTTCTACGTGCGCTATCGGCTGAACATGCTCGACATCGACGCCGCGCTCGAGCGTTCGAGCGGGTGGATCCGCGGCAAGCGCGAGGATGCCGTCGCTGAGCACTGTCGGCAGTGGTACGAGCAGATGGTTCGCCAGTACGTGCAGCCAGAGCTCGTGCGCCGCATCGCGGAGCACAAGGCACAGGGGCATCTCGTCGCCATTCTCTCCAGCACGACGAACTATCTCGCCCGACCCTTGGCCGCGGATCTCGGTATCGAGCACCTGCTGGTGTCGCGGTTGGTCGTGGAGGACGGTCGGTTCACCGGCAAGGCGGAGCAGCCGCTCTGTTACGGTGACGGGAAGATTCACTGGGCGCGACGCTTTGCCGAGGCGCACGGCGTCGATCTCGCCGAGAGTTACTTCTATACCGACTCGGCGAGCGATCTGCCGATGCTCGAGATCGTTGGACATCCCCAGGTCGTCAATCCAGATATCGTGCTCGGCCGCGAGGCGCGTCGGCGAGGGTGGCCGGTCTTGAGGCCTCGTATCGATCGGCCGGTCGGCCAGAGCGCCTAGCTGGAGCGATGGGGAGCGCGTTCCCGACGGAGGTTCGCGATGATGCTGGGCGCCGGCTCCGGCTCGAGGCGCCGCCCGCGACGATCGTGTCGCTCGTTCCGAGCCTGACCGAGTTGCTGTTCGCGCTCGGTGCCGGTGGCGCCGTCGTGGGGATTACCCGCTACTGTACGCATCCGCCGGCCGAGACCGCACGGCTTCCGCGCCTCGGAGGTACCAAGAATCCGGATCTGGACGCCATCGCGGCGTTGAAGCCCGCGCTCGTGCTCATGAACGCCGAGGAGAATCGCCGCGAAGACTTCGAGGCGCTGGAGGCGTGTGGCACACCGATCTACGTCACGGAGCCGAAGACCGTCGATGCCGCGATCGCACTGAACGCCCGGCTGGCCGCGATCGTGGGGCGCGCCTCCGCGGGCGGGGCTCTCGTGCATGCGCAACGCGAGATCCTCAGCTCGGTACGGACGTCAGCGCGGCTTGGCCGGCCGGTCCGCTATTTTTGTCCGATCTGGAAGCGGCCGTGGATGGGGTTCAACGCCGACACCTATGCGCACGATGTGCTTCGGTGTGCGGGCGGGCTGAATCTCCTTGCCGACCGTTCCGAGCGGTATCCCGCCGTCGAGCTCGGCGAGTTGGCCCCAGCGGATCCCGAGGTCGTCTTGCTGCCAGACGAGCCCTATGTCTTCACCGCCGCCGACATTTCGGCGCTGGCACCGCTGGCCGATTCCCCAGCACTGGCGCGCGATCGCGTGCACCTGGTCGATGGCAAAGCCCTGTCCTGGTACGGTCCCCGCATCGCCGATGGGGTGCGGGCGTTCGCGACGCTCTTCGACGCGGCACGTTGAGGGCGCGCTCCGACATCGGAAACTCGCGACTTCACGAAGGAAGCGTAGTTCGTTCTTGCTTTCTGCGGCGGCGCTCCTATAAGCGACGAGACATGTGGAGGTGTGGCGATGCCGTCTGTTGAAGATAACCTCCGCAAGGTCCCGCCCCAGAACCTCGAGGCCGAAGAGTCGGTTCTGGGCGCGATCCTGATCGACAACGAGGCGTGTACACTCGCGCTGCCGCTCCTCCGGGGCGAAGACTTCTACCGCGAGGCGCACCGCAAGCTCTTCGAGGCGATGAGCGTGCTCCACGAGGAGGGCTCACCGGTCGACACGATTACCCTGACCGAGGCCCTGCGCCGCCACGAGCAGCTGCAGGCGGTCGGCGGGGCGGCGTTCATCGCCGAGTTGGTCGAGCGTGTGCCGACCGCTGCCAACGTCGAGTACTACGCCAAGATCGTGCGCGAGAAGGCGCTGCTCCGAGGATTGATCGGCACAGCCACCGAGATCGCGACTTCTGCGTACGAGGCCGGGGGCGCGGTCGACGAGATCGTCGAAGAGGCGGAGAAGAAGATCTTCAGCATCGCCGAGGCCCACGTCACGCCGACGTTCTCCACGGTCAGTGACCTTTTGCCTTTGGCCATCAAGGAAGTCGAGAAACTCTACAATCACAAGGAGATGATCACCGGTCTCCCGACCGGATTCCACGATCTCGACAAGCAGACCGCCGGCCTGCAGAAGAGCGACCTGATCATCGTGGCTGGCCGGCCCGGTATGGGAAAGACCGCCCTCGCACTCAACATGGCGACGCACGCCTCGATGCAAACCGGAGCCGCCATCGCGCTCTTCTCGCTCGAAATGGCGAAGGAGCAGCTCGTGCTTCGCATGCTGTGCTCGCAGGCGCGGGTCAACTACGGCTCCGTGCGCTCGGGCAGCCTGCACGAGCGTGATTTCGCGCGGTTGGCGTCGGCTGCGGGTGAGCTGCATCAGGCCGCGATCTACATCGACGATTCTCCAGGGCTCACGATCTTGGAGCTCCGTGCCAAGGCGCGTCGCCTGGTGCGCGATGCGCGCAACAAGCTCGGCAAAGATCTCGGGATGATCGTCATCGATTACCTTCAGCTGATGCGGGGTTCGGGCCGGACCGACTCGCGCGAGCAGGAGATCTCGGCGATCTCGCGTTCGCTGAAGGCATTGGCGAAGGAACTCCGTCTCCCGGTGGTGGCACTCTCCCAGCTCAATCGTCGGGTGGAGGAGGGCACCGATCGGCGCCCGGTCATGGCCCACCTTCGGGAGTCCGGCGCCATCGAGCAGGACGCCGATGTCATTCTCTTCGTCTACCGCGAGGCGGCCTACAATCGCGAGCTCTCTCCCGAGGAGGAGCGTGAGTCCGAGATCATCATCGGCAAGCAGAGGAACGGACCGACGGGAACGGTGCACGTGACCTTCCTGAAGGAGTACATGCGCTTCGAGGATCGGGCGTTCGCGGGCGACGATGTCATGGAGGCAGAGGCCGACCTCAGCGAGCACTTCGAAGTCCTGGAGCCGTAGCTTCGCTTGGTCCGCGCGGCGGCCATGGCCGCGACTCGAGGAGTTCGGCTACGCGATCGACTCGAGGAGTTCGGCCGTCGCCCGTTCGACGTCCGGAGCACGGACGATCTCGCTGATGACCGCGATGGCGTCGGCGCCGGTCGCGAGTGTGGACGCTGCCGTCGCGGCGGTAATGCCTCCGATCGCGACCAGGGGACGGCCCACCATCTGGCGCGCCGTTGCCAGACGATCGATACCGACGACGGGGTCGGGATTGGCTTTGCTCGTGGTTGAGAAGATGGGGCCGAGCGAGAGGTAGGTGGCAGAGGTGTGCGCGGCGACGTCCAACTGATGCTCGTCGTGGGTCGAGAGGCCGATGAGTGCCTGCGGTCCGAGGAGCCGCCGCGCGGCTTCGATCGGCAGGTCGTCTTGACCGAGGTGCACGCCGTCGGCCCGCACGGCCGCGGCGATGTCGGCGCGATCGTTGATGACGAAGGTCGCTCCGGCTGCGGCCGTCACTTCACGGATGGCGGCGGCGTGCGCGAGGAAACGGCGGGTTTCGGTTTCGTGTTTGAGACGGAGCTGGAGTAGGCGCGCGCCACCCGCCAGCATGGCCTGGGCGAGCGTGAGCGGGTCGCGGCCGGTGTCGAGCGGATCGACGATCAGATAGAGCCGAGAAGGCAGGGGCATGGCGGTTGGATCACTTGCCTCCCCGGCCGAGATCGATCGCGAGCATGGTGATCTTCTTCCGGAGGGTGTTGCGATTGATGCCGAGCATCTCCGCGGCGCGCAGCTGGTTGCCATTGGTCAGGCGAAGCACCTTTTCTATCAAGGGTCGCTCCACGGCGGCCACGACGGCGGCATGGAGATCGTTGGCCGGTCGGTTCGGGTCGTCGACGAGGCCATCGACCGCGACGCGTAGCGTTTCGGCCAGCGAAGTGGCGAGCGGGGGCGGCGGGCTCGATTCCGTCAGGGACAGATCCGCGGCGGTGAGCGTACGCCCGGGGGCGAGGACGGCCGCCCGGAGGAGGCAGTTCTCGAGCTCGCGAACGTTCCCTCGCCACGGATGGTGCACGAGCAACTCTTCGGCGTCCGCTGCCACGGCGGCAATGTCGGTTCCCATCTCGGCGTTGATCTTCCCGAGAAAGTGACGGATCAGCTCCGGAATGTCGCCCCGCCGGTCGCGGAGCGGTGGTACGTTGATAGGGACGACCTTCAAACGAAAGAACAAGTCCTCGCGGAAGCGCTGTTCGCCCACCGCGCGCTCCAGGTTCTGATTCGTCGCCGCGATGATGCGGACATCGGTCTGCATGTTCTGCGTATTGCCCACGCGGCTGAACTCATGTTCTTGCAGTACGCGCAGGAGCTTCACCTGCAGCTCGACGGCCATGTCGCCGACCTCGTCGAGAAAGAGGGTGCCGCCCGCCGCGGTCTCGAAGCGGCCGAGGCGGCGCTCGTTGGCGCCGGTGAAGGCACCGCGCTCGTGCCCGAACAGCTCGCTTTCGAGCAGATCGCGCGGGATGGCAGAGCAGTTGAGGGCGACGAAGGGTCCACTCCAACGTGACGAGTGCGAATGGATGGCGCGAGCGATGAGCTCTTTCCCGGTGCCGCTCTCGCCCTCGATGAGTACCGTGGCATCGCTTGTCGCCACCCGGCCGATCGTCTTGAAGATCTCCTGCATACCGGTGCTGGTGCCGACCAGCGTGACGCCGGGTTCGTAGCGCTCGCCGACTTCGGTACGGATGCGTCCGACCGTGCGGGTGAGCTCTCGCATCTCGTTCGCGCGCGCCACGAGCGCGCGCACCTCGTCGAGGTCGAAGGGCTTGGTGAGATAGTTGAAGGCGCCGCGCTTCATGGCCTCGATCGCATTCGCCATCGTGTTCTGCGCCGTGATGACGAGGGTGATCAGCGACGGCTGGTGTTCGCGGAGACGCGAGAGGATGTCGAGCCCGCTCATGTCGGGGAGGCGGATGTCGAGGATGGCGATGTCGAAGTCCCCCCCGACGGCCGCTTCGATCGCGGCGCCGCCGGTGACGACCGTCTCCACGTCGTGGCCCGCCTCGGTGAGGGCGGTCTTCAAGACGACGCAGATCGACTCTTCATCATCCGCAACCAAGACGCGTGCCATGGATCAGCCCTTTCCCGGAATCGCGACTGGCAAACTGATTCGCATGCGCGTGCCATGCCCAGGTTCGCTGTCGACGTGGATGAGTCCGCCGTGTTGGGTGACCAGATGATGCGTGATCGCGAGGCCGAGTCCCGAGCCCTGGGCCTTGGTGGTGTAGAACGGCGTGAAGATGCGCTCGCAATCGTCGGCTGGGATGCCGGGCCCGGTGTCGGCGATCTCGACCGACAGGAATTGGCGACTCGCTTCCCAGTCGACGTGGCGGACATGAAAGTCGGTTTCGATGCGTGTCGTTACGATCAGGGTTCCGCTCCCGTCCATGGCGTCCAGGGCGTTCTTGACCAGGTTCAGGAGGATTTGGCGGAGCTGTGCCTCGTCAGCCCAGACGTCCGGGAGGCTCGGATCGAACCGGCAGTCGACGGTGAGCGCATCTGTGGCGCGAGACTGTTCCAGCAGCAGGACCTCTTGCACCACGCGGTGGACGTTGACGGCCTCGGGTCGTAGACGTGGGGGCTTCGTGAGCTCCAAAAGTTGGTCGAGCAGGGCAGACACGCGGTCGACCTCGCGGGTGATCAGCGCCGTGAAGCGCGAGGCGTCGGCGTCATGCGCGAAGCGTTCGGCCAGTAGCTGACCCGCGCCCTTGATACCACCCAAAGGATTCTTCACCTCGTGCGCCAAGCCAGCCGCGACGGCCGCGAGGTCGTTGACTCGCGCTCGACGCTCGGCGTTCTCCGTGTGCGGTTGCTGGGTGGTGAGATTGTGGAAGAGCAGCGCGCTGCCAATCGACTGACCGCCGGCATCGGCCAGCGGCGACATTGTGAGGCGGACGAAGCAGCGTCGGCCGAAGGGCGCGTGGAGTTCCCCGCGCTCGCTGGCGCGTCGCGCGCGATTGCCCGCGAGGTTGTGGATCTGGTCGGCCAGCCACGGGTGCGCGGCGAAGACCTCGGTGGCGGCTCGTCCAACCGCATGCGCCGCAGACACGCCCGTGAGGTCCTCGGCCTGGGGACTGACGAACACCACCTGCTGTTCGGCATCGAGCAACAGAAGCCCGTCGCCGAGGCTCGCCATGATGTCGTCGACGTGTTCACGCACGAAGCCGGAGGCCGAGGTCGGAGTGGCTTCCTCCGCGGGCGGGACGCGATGTCGTTTCGCTGGACGCGCCATAACGCCTCCCAAACAGGCTACCATTAGACGCGCCGCGTCGCGAGCTCCCGCTAGGAGGAGATCCCCCCCGGCCGTAGGAGCGCGGGCTTCCAGGCGTGCGGCGCCTCCCCATCGAGCGCGAGACGCGACACTGCGCGCGCTGTGGCGCGCAAAGCATCGTGTGCGTTTTCAGGCCCTGTGACCGGTGCGGCGCCTCCCCATCGAGCGCGAGACGCGACACTGCGCGCCCTGGGGGCGCGCAGTGTCGCGGGAGCCCCGCGAACCACGCTTCGCGGGGCGACGCCCATCGGAGCACGGCGGCGTAGCCGCCGCGCGCACGGGGGCGAAATCCGATTGACAGGACTCCGATCGCTCCCTAGCGTCCGACGCCCATGCGGATAGGTCAGGGGTACGACATTCATCGCCTCGCGGCCGGGGAGCGGCTGGTCCTCGGTGGCGTCGAGATCGAACACACGCGCGGGTTGGTCGGCCACTCCGACGCCGACGTCGTCCTGCACGCTGTCACCGACGCTCTCCTCGGGGCCATCGCGGCCGGCGACATCGGTCGGCACTTCTCTGACCAGCAGGCCGAGAACGCCGGCCGCGCCAGCAAGGACTTCGTCCGCGAGGCCATGCGCCTGGTCGGGGCTCGGGGCTACCAGGTCGCCAACGTCGACATCACCATCCACGCCGAGGAGCCGAAACTCGCACCCCACATCGACCAGATGCGCGCCCGCATCGCGACCCTCCTCGCCGTCGCCCCCGACGCCACCAGCGTCAAAGCTACCCGCGGCGAATCCCTAGGCCCCATTGGCCGCGCCGAAGGCATCGCCGCCCAAGCCATTGTCCTCCTCGAACCAACTAGCTGAGTCCGCTGTTCTCCAGCGAGCTCGGTCCGCCACCCCCCACCGGAATCCAGCTACAACTCGTCGTCGTCGCCGCCCCCGCCCCCCTCGATCTGATCGACCATTTCTTCGAGCGCGTCGCCGCCCAGTTCGTCGCCGAGGTTCGAGCCCATTCGTCGGACGAAGCGCCCCATGCTCTTCGGATCGTTCTCGTCGACGTCGCCGAAACGACTCGGATCGGCCATTGCATCGAGTCGCGCCTCCTCCGACCGCACCATCGCGAAGCGCGACATCTGGCGTTCGAGAGTTTGCGTGTCGCAGCGCGGGCACGTCGTGTCGACGTCCTCGCCTGCGCGCAGAGTCAGAATCGTCTTCCGCCCGTTGCAACGGGAGCATCGATACTCGTACAGAGGCACCCTCTATCTATAATCCCGGGCGCTCGACCCGCCAATCGTCTTTCACCGGCTTGACGGGCCGGGGGCGGTCCGTAGCATGGCGGCCGGATCCAACCTGATGCAGTCCACCGAGGAGACGCGCCTGATGCATGACGAGATGTTGACCGCTCTCCAGGTCAATCTCTCGCGGCGGCGATTGTTGGCGACCGGCGTCAGCGGCGCGGCCTTACTCGTCTTCGGCGGGCTGCTGCCGACCGGCTGCGCCCGGTACGCACCTCCGGCGCGTCGCATGCAGTTCCTGTCTCGCAAGGAGTACGCCATCGTGAGCCAGGCGGCCGCTCGGATTCTGGGGTTGCCGCGCGATGAGGAATCGCGCGTCGGCGTCTTCATCGACGATCTTCTTGCGAATCTTCCGCCCACGTCGCAGGGGCAGGCGCGGCTCATGCTCCGGGTCGTCGAGCACGGTACGCACCTGTTCGATCTCAAGGCAAAACGATTCACCAAGCTGAGTCCGGCCGCACAGGATATCTACCTCGAAGGCTGGATGCGTAGCTCGCTCGGCGCGCGTCGGATCGTTTTTCGCGCCCTGAAGGCGCTCGCCGCCCTCGGATACTACGCGCAGCAAGAGTCGTGGGATGGCATTGGCTACGAGGGCCCATGGCTCGGTCGGGAGACCGTCGAGGCGCGACCGACGGGCGAAGAGCCGGTGGCACTGGCCGAGCTGCCCCAGGTACGCCGGTCGTGATTCTCGATACCGCGACGGTCGATGCGGATGTAACGCTCGATGCGGACGTATGCATCGTGGGTTCGGGCGCCGGCGGCGCGACCGCGGCACGGGAGCTTGCCGAGGCCGGTCGGTCGGTCGTCGTGGTGGAGGAAGGCTCGTATGTGCGCAGTGCCGCGTTCGAGCAGCGCGAGGACATCATGTACCCGCGGCTCTACCGGGAGGGGGGGACGGCAGCGACCGCCGACTACACGGTCCTGGTGTCGCAGGGGCGTGCTGTCGGCGGCTCGACCGTTGTCGGCTCCTGTCTGTGCATCCGCCCCCCACGACCGATCTTGGCGAGCTGGAAGCGAAACTTCGGACTGAACGGTTTCGACTACGAGACGATCTATCCCTTCTTTCGGCGCGTCGAGAAGCACATCGCGGCTCGACGTCTCGAGCCGAAGCAGGTCAACGCGAACAGCGGCAAGCTGTTGGTGGGGAGTGATCGGCTCGGCTACCGGGGTTTTCTGCCGATGCACAACCGCACCGATTGCCTCGAGTGCGGATACTGCGTTCTCGGGTGTACCTACGACCGGAAGGGCGACATGCTTACGACGGCGATACCAGCCGCCTCGCGTGCCGGGGCGATCATCGTTCCCGACTGCGAGATCCTGCAGATCGCAACGCGGCGCGGGCGCGCGGCGGGAGTCGGCGGGGTCTTCCGTCGCTCGCGGACGGGTCGTCGGTACGCGCTCAAGGTGCGGGCACCCGTCGTCATTCTGGCGGCTGGAGCGATCAACTCGCCGCGCCTGTGGCATCAGAGTCGACTCCCCGACCCCGGGAACCGCGTGGGACGGAACCTGAGGCTACAGCCACAGGTGGTCGTTGCGGCGCTGTACGACGCGCCGGTTCGAGCGTGGCAGGGGATCCCGCAAGGCTACGTCGTCGACGAGTTTCTGTCCTTGAGCGAGCGCGACGCCGGGAGCGGCTATCTGCTCCTGCCAGCGGCGTCGCATCCGGTGGCGACGGCCAGCATGCTGCCCGGCTATGGGGCTGCGCATCGCAAACTCATGGGTCTGCTACCCCGCCTGGGGGCGATCGCGATCGCGATCCACGATCACACGCGGGGGCATCTCGAATTCGACACCAAGGGACCGCCGACCGTCGTCTACCGTCTCGGCGCGACCGATGAGGAGCAGCTGCTCGACGGCCTGATGAAAGCGAGCGAGGTGAGTTTCGCCGCCGGGGCCGAGAAGGTGTTCCTGCCCTACAACGACATGGTTACGGTGCGGCGACGGGGAGCGTATCAGGCCGTGCGCGACCGTGGCCTGGTCGTCAACGACCCGCTGTTTCTCTCATCCGCTCCGCATGGCACGCTGCGGATGGGCAGTGATCGCCGCAAGTCGGTCGTCGACGGGTTCGGCGAGGCGCACGCTGTCCGGAACCTCTTTGTGTGTGACGCCAGCATCTTCCCGACCAGTATCGCCGTTCCACCGCAGATTGCCGTCATGGCGCTCGCGACCAGGACGGCGGACCATATCGTGCGGAACGCGGCCCGCTACTTCGATTCGGATAGCTAGTTGAGTTTGCGGACGTTTCCATTGACAATGTACCGCGAGGTACGGTAGTAACGCGCCGCGTTATGCCGGGGCTGCGCAGCGTTCGCCCGCATATGCTGTGCGGTATATACGGATCAGGGACGGGTCGCCGGTCAGGGTCTGCAAGGTCGCAGTCGCGGTGAGTTTCGAGGTGCGTTCCGTATCGGCTCGACGGGTCGAGCGGCGATGCTAAAGGAGAGGCGCAGCATGAGGACGGGGACACTTCGCAGCATCAGTGTTGGGGTGGTGCTCGCCGCGATCGTGGGGCTCGTTGCCGCGCCCAGGGCTGATGCCCGGATCATCTCGGAGGTCGTATGGTGATCGTACAGAGGGAGCAGGTCATGAGAGATTCGAGAGTGGTTCGATCGATGAAGGCGTTGGCTGTGTGTGTCGCTGCCGTGGGCGTCTTCGCGGCGCATGGCGCGCAGGCCCAGGGGCTCGGAGGCGTCGTCACTCTTCTCGACGAGGCTGGCACGCTGATCATGCCGTTCGACAACACGACCAACCACGCGAGTTTTCAGATCGTTACGCGTGTCGGGCCAGGTACCGGAGGGGGCACTCCGGTTGCGACGCACTGGTCGTACTGGTCGGAGGACTGTCGCCACCTGGTCGACGTCCTGGTGTGTTTGACGCCTCTGGATACCAAAGTGATGGATCCCTCGAAGGTGCAGGGGGAGATTCAGTCCCCGAATCCTCCCAGCAACAACGGGATTGGGAGCATCACCGACCTCACCGGCGAGCGCGGGTTGGTGATCGTCACCGCCTTCGAGGCGAACACGGGCGCTTCCGGCTTGGAGTGCAACATCATCGACCCCGAGTCGTTCCTGCTGACCGAGATCTTCGGTGGATGGATCATCGCGGATACCTCGACCAACGCCGCCTTCGGCGCCGATGCCCTCGGCCTCCCGCCCGATGAGCTCCCCGAAGCGAGTACGCTCGTCGTTGATGGGGGTGTCATGATACCGACGTTCAACCCGCAATCGCTCGGTGCCTCTACGGTCATCACGTTTGGTCTCGAGGTGCCGGCCGGTAACGGTCTATTCACCGATTCGGAGCCAGGACCCATCAATCGTGACCAAGCCGACGGGAGTCACGTCTGTTGCAACGTTAGCTTCACCGACGATCTCGAGATTACGACCTCGCTACCCGACCTGTGCTTCGAGTGCGTGGACTTTCGCGCGATCTCTGGCGCGCAGGCCGCGGCGGGAGAGGCGTCGATCATTCCGCCCAACACGACGATCGACTCCTCAGGGTTTGTTACGCTCCGAAACTGCAGCTCCGCGGTCGAAGAAGGTGGGCCGAGCGGTCCGTTGGGGGATGAGTTCGAGCAGTTCGTCTTCGCGATCCACGGGCAGGCCGTTGGTCCGTTCGGAGTCGCGCTCTACGGAACATACACGAGCGAACGGCTGTAGCCGATTCGCTCGGTCCCGTTCTGAGAGCCCCGGGTCGGGTGGAATCCGGCTCGGGGTTACTTCAACGACTTCGCGGAGAACCCGCGGTCGTTGAACGTCAGCATCGTGCGCTTACCGCTCACGACCGTTTCCAGGACGCACTCCCGACCCCAGAGCCGAAACGCGTAGGCCAGCGTCTTCTCCGCGTTCTCGAGCTGAAGGTCGCGCCCGTCGTGCTGGTGCACCATGTAGAGCGTGCGCTTGCGGCCGAAATCCGCGTCCACGATCTCGATTACCGGCATGCTCCCCATGCCGACGCTCCGTAGGAACTGTTCTTTGATGTCGTGCCAGCCGTCCTCGTCGGAGACCCCGGTAACCACGAGGTCGTCACCGCGTGCTTCGTACTGGAAGAGGTCGAGCTCACGCATGGCCTCCTCGGTGAGATGGCGTCGCAGGAACGAGACGTCGCGGTCGGTCTCGCGGACTTCGAGGAGCTTCGCCATGCCGCTGGCCTCGTGACCTTCTTTCAGGTCCGTCCAGAGCTTGAGGCCGATGTGATACGGATTGAGGCCTCCGGGCGTTGGGCGGACGACCTGATTGTGGCGGACCAGGAACTCCAGATAGAGTTCTTGCGGTAGGTCGATCGAGCTCATGATCTCGCGATGGACCCACGAGGCCCAGCCCTCATTCATGATCTTGGTTTCGATCTGCGGGATGAAATATCGGGCTTCCTCGTCGACGATCTCGAGCAGATCGCGCTCCCAGTTTGCCAGGTAGGGATTGTGCTCGGCGATGAACAGGAGCAGGTCCGGTTCCGGCGTAAGCGGTAGCCGTTGGAGATCGGGTTGCACGTACTCGGTGCGGCGGTGGAGCGCCTGGAACGGATCGGGGGCTGGCTCCGCGTCTTGGAGGAGACGCTCGCGATGTTCGTCCTCGGAGAGCTTCCTGATGGCAAGGTTCCGCCGTCGTTGGAGCGACAGGGCGTGCGCGGCGTCGAGGATGTTTTCGACGCGGTCGGCACCGATCGACGGGTCTTCCATGTAGCCACGCACGCGTTCCGCGTGCGCTTTGAAGGTGCCGAGGGTGAACTCGGCTCGCGTCGACTTGAAGGTGAAGTTGTTCTTGAAGAAGTCGTTGTGGCCGTAAACGTGCGCGATGGTCAGAATCTGGAGGCAGAGGGAGTTGTCACGCATCAGGTAGGCGAGCGCCGGGCTGCTGTTGATCACCATCTCGTACGGGAGACCGCTTACCCCGTAGTCGTAGAGCGTTTTCAGCTTCTCGAAGGCCTTCCCGTACGACCAGTGGGGGTAGTGCGTAGGCATGCCCGAATAGCCCATGTAGGCGAGCATGTCGGTGTGATTGCACATCTCGAATTCCTGGGGGTAGCAGTCGAGGCCCAGCGCCTCGACCCGCTCGCGAATCTTTGCGTCCCAGTACTCGAGATCACTGAGGTCCCACGTTGCCATCACCGCGCCCCTGTCCCTCAGTCGGCCGTGCGTTCCTTCGCGAGGAACGCCTTGAAGCTCGGCCAGATGTCTTCCTTCCGTTCGATGAGCACTGTTTGAAAGTTGTCGGCATCGAGACGACGGAAAATGTTGAGCATCGAGCTTTCGTAGTACCGCGAGCCGAGTGGCTTGATCTCGCCGTACCCAAAGAGATTGCAGATGTCGGTTAGCTCGCTGGCGGCTTGGAGTGCCGCGGTGTTGTCCGAGTCGAAGTTGTCGCCGTCGGAGCAGTGGAATGCGTAGATGTTCCAGAGCGACGGGTGATAGCGCTCGGTGATGATGTCCAATGCCCGCTGGTAACCGGATGAGATGAAGGTACCGCCGGACTCTCCTTTGTAGAAGAACTCGTCTTCGGTTACCTCGGTGGCCTCGGTGTGATGGCTGATGAAGACGATCTCGACGGCGCGGTACTTCGTGCAAATGAATTGGTAGAGTAGGAAGAAGAAGCTGCGCGCCAGGTACTTCTTCATGGTGTCCATCGATCCCGACGTGTCCATAATGCACATGACGACCGCGTTCGATTCGTTGCGAATTTCGGTCGTCTTGTGCCGGTAGGTCAAGTCCTTGTCGTGGTACGGGAAGCGCCGCGTATCCGGTGCCACGGGCGTTCCGGTGAGCGCCGCTTCGCGCTCCTGGGCACGCTTGGCGGCGGCCTTGCGCTTCAGTCGTGAGCGAACGGTGCGTTGCTTGTCGAGTCGGACGCGGATGCCAACCTGCCGATAGCCACGCCGTTTATTGAAACGGAGCGCCTCGATCTGCCGAAGCGCCTTGCGTTCGAGGTCCGGGAGGTCGAGGTCCTCGAACATGATCTCGATGAGCTCTTCGAGCGTGACGTCTGTCTCGTAGTAGTCGACGCCTGGCTGGTCGCCCGCCTTGTCGCCCGAGCCCTGGCCTTCGCCCTTGGCCTTGCCGACGATCTGACCGGGTTGTGAGTCGCCGTCGCCCTGGCCGACACCGGGAGCATTGTCGCCGAACACGAACCGGAATTCGCGGACGCCACGGATGGGGACCTTGATGATCCGGTCACGGCTTTTTCCGATGATCGATTCTTCGGCGATGATGTCCGCGATGTTCTCGCGGATCGCCTCACGAATCTTTTGCCGGTGGCGGAGCCGATCCCCGGCAGTGCGGTCACTCCGCTCGGCTTCGGATGCGCGAAACGGACGAAAGATCGACGTGGGCATGGCGTGGCCGTCCCGACGTCTCGGCTAGTCCTTCCACAGATTGTTCGCCGCGTACTTGAGTACGACGTCGACGCAACTCTCGCAGTACCCGTTCTCGAGGAGATTGCGCTCCATGGCGTCGTATTTCGACGTCTGCTCCTCGTCGCGGGTGCGGGCCGTGGTGATGATACGGCTCAATTCGCGTACCGACTCGGTGAGTTTCTTCTCAATGGCCTCTTTCAGGGGCTCGTAGCTTCGGTACGTGATCTTTTCGCTTCGTCGCCCGAGCGCCCAGAGGTACGCGATGACCTCCTGGCGGAATCCCTCGGCCGCGGAGCCGATGATGGCGATCTGCTCCTCGATGGATTTGAGGAAGGCCTCGTCTGGCTGCAGCTCCTCGCGGGTGTTGCGATCCTTGACGCGCGTCTTGTTGACGTACGCTTCGGCGTGGTCGAGGTAGTTCTGAAACAGTGCCTCGGCCTGCTCTTGGTAGGCGTAGACGAAGCCCTTGGTGACTTCTTTTCGCAGGACGTCCAGGTACTCCTTGTGCAGCACGTCCTGGAGGAACTCGAGGTATCCCTTGCGTGCGTCGTCCGAGATGTCGGCTTCCTTGACCATCGCGATCAGCGCTTCGCGCACGTTGATGGGGTTGATGCATTTGCCATCGGCGTTGTCGGAGAGCGCGTTGTCGAGCGCTTTCATGATGAAGCGCGTCGAGATCCCGCTCATGCCCTCGCGCTTCGTGTCTTCGCGGAGCTCCTGAATGTCGATCTTCTTGGTCTTGCCCTTCTCGACGACCTCCTCGCCGTTGTAGAGCTTGAGCTTGGTCATCAGATCGCACTTGTTGTTGGGCTCGAGGCGCGACAGGATCGCGAACATCGACGCCACTTCGAGGGTGTGCGGTGCGACATGGGCCTCGAAGTCGGAGTTGCGGATGATCTTCTCGTAGATCCGGACCTCTTCCGAAAGCCGCAGGTTGTACGGGACCTTGACGACGACAATGCGGTCGAGGATGGCCTCGTTCGTGTGGTCGGCTCGGAACTTTTGCCACTCCGCCTCGTTCGAGTGCGCGGCGATGACGGTATCGACGTACACGAGACCGTGACGTCCTGGCGCCGGGATGACCTTTTCTTGCGTGGCCGTGATCATCGCATGGAGGTACTCGGTCTCGTTCTTGAAAACCTCGATGAACTCGACCATGCCGCGGTTGCCGACGTTCAGTGCGCCATTCAGGTCGAGGACGCGCGGGTCACCCTCCGAGAACGTATCGAGCTTGGAGATGTCTTCACTGCCGATCAGGACGGACGTGTCCTGATTGTTCGGGTCGACCGGCGGGACAACGCCGAGGCCCACACGATTGCGCTTCGAGAATGTATGGGACGCCACGGGGACGTCTTCGTAGCGTCCGGCGAACTCGCCCTTCAGGCGATAGCGGCACACCGGGCAGAGGTCGCCTTCGATGTGCACGCCAAGCATCTTCTGAAACTCTTGACGAAGATGGCGTGGGATCAGGTGCAGGGGCTCCTCGAACATCGGGCACCCGTCGATGAAGTACATCGGGGGGCTCGCTTCGAGGCCGCGCTGCAGCCTCTCGACCAGCGAACTCTTTCCGGAGCCGACGGGGCCCATCAGATAGAGCACCTGCCGACTCTCCTCGCCCTTCAACGAAGCGGCGTGGAAGTAGCGCACGATTTGCGAGACGGTCTTCTCGATGCCGAAGAACTCGTCGCTGAAGAACTTGTAGGTTTTGGTCGATTCGTCCTTGTACAGGCGCTTGACCCGCGGATCGTCCGTGGCGAGGATGTCGGACGAGCCGTCGCGTATGAGGACATCGTAGATACGCGAATGGGCGAGCTTCGGAATGCTCGGGTCCTGCTTGACGAGGTCGAGGTAGGCGAGGAACGTCCCTGACCATGGCTCTTCGTCGTGTGCGACGCGATCGTCTTTGATCAGCTTCTCAAAGGCGCTCTTCCCGTTGTCCATAGTAGCTCCTTACTCAGCCGAGTCAGGAAGCGGGCGCTTGCGCGTGCCGGCACATCACGTGCGAGCGTTCGGAACTGTGTGAAAAGTATAATCGCCCGCCTAGTCCCTGGGAACCCCTCTACGTGCGGGATAACAACGCATGGTGCTCGCAAGGGTTGCGGTGGCGTATCGCCAGGGCTCCAGAGCGAAGCAACAGCTGGAGCGATCTACGTAAGGGAGGCACGCCAACCACGGATGGGGCGCTTCCTCGTTCATCCCAACAACCACACGCGACCACGACATGTTGGTCACTCTCCCGACGCGAGAAAGCGTACCATCGCCGTTTGCGAAGTGTCAACGTTATTTTTGTGCGCAGTGCGTTGTCGGTCGGAATCGGCGCAGCGCTTGACGGACGTGCGGATTGGTAGGACACACCCGTGCGCATGAACGTGACCGAGGCATTGGCGCGCGCCGCCCGACGATGGCCCGCGCGCGAAGCACTGCGTGACGATCACGGCGCCATCACATTCGCGGAACTCGATGGGCGTGTGAATAGACTGGCCGACGAACTCGCCACGCTCGGGGTGCGTCCCGGAGATCGCGTGGCGACATTGTTGCCGAACTCGATCGCACAGATCGCATCGCAGTTGGCGATCCTTCGCGCCGGCGGCGCGTGGGTAGGCATCAACCGCCGCCTCGCGGGTCCCGAGATCACGTACATGTTGCTGCACTCGGGGGCACGCGTCCTGTTGAACGATGGTGACATGTCGGGGGTGGGGGCGGGGCCGGCCTCCCTGGCCGAAGTGTGCGACGTCAGCGGTGGCGACCCTACGTTCGAGCGCCGGCTCGCAACGCGGTCCTCGGAGCCTCCGAGCCTCGCTGTGGGCGAGGACGACGTCGGGCGGTTCCGCTACACCTCGGGAACGACGGGCCGCCCGAAGGCTGCGGTGCTGACGCATCGGAGTGCGCTGACATCGCTACACAGCCTGCTCGCCGAACTACACGACCTCGGTTCGGATGACGTCGTCGCCCACGTCACGCCGCTCACTCACGCCAGTGAGGCTCTCGTGGCGCCGGCGTTCTGGCGTGGTGCCCGCGCGGTGCTGTGCGCGCGCGCCGATGCTGAGTCGCTTGCGGCACTCATCGTGCGCGAACGCGTGACGACCGTATTTCTCGTGCCCACGCTCATCGCGGCCCTGGCGGACATCGCCGAAGCGGATCGTTCGGCGTTCAGCAGCCTGCGGACGATCGTGTACGGCGCTGCGCCGATGCCCGCCGATCTCATGGAGCGTGCCCTGGGGTTACTCGGCCCGGTGTTGTTGCAGATCTACGGGATGAGCGAATGTCCGTTTCCGATCACCACGCTCCGGAAAGAGGATCACTTTGATCCGCGCGTGCGCGGCTCCTGCGGGCTACCTACGGCGATGAACAGCGTGCGTGTGGTCGATGACGAGGGCCAGTCGGTGCCTACGGGGACGCCCGGCACGATCGCGATCAGCGGGCCGCAGGTCATGCGCGAGTACTGGGACGATCCGGATGCGACCCGCGCCGCGATCGTCGACGGGTGGTTGCGTAGTGGTGACATCGGTGTGCTGGACGAGCGCGGGTTCTTGACGTTGGTGGATCGCCGCGACGATGTCATCATCAGTGGCGGATTCAACGTGTATCCACGCGAGGTCGAGGTCGTCCTCGAAGAGCATCCCGCTGTTGCAGAAGCTGGCGTCGCGCCCGTAGCGCACGAACGTTGGGGGCAGGGCGTGGCCGCGTGGATCGTGCGCCGCGACGACGACGCAGGGGCGGCGATCGACGAGGCCGCGCTGATCGCGTTCTGTCGCGGGCGGCTCGCGGGTTACAAGAAACCGGTGCAAGTGCGGTTCGTGCCCGCACTTCCGAGAAACTCGACCGGCAAGCTCTTGCGCCGACGGTTGGGCGAGACCGACCCGCGCTGACAGATCGTGCTCAGCGCGAGTCGGATCAGGTCGTGGGTGCTAGAAGCCGCCGTCAGGGATGTCGATGGCAGAGCGGTCGCCAGCGCCGATCGCACCGACCTTACTGTGCACGCCCGGCATGACGAAGTTCACGAAGAACTTGGCGGCGCTCACCTTGCCCGCATAGAAGGCGAAGTCCTCCGGGCTGACCTCGTCCGGATCGTCGCCATCGGTGTCACGTTTGCTCTTCGCGATGACAGCCGCGTCGAGCAGCAGGTGGGCGATGGTCACCTCGGCCATGGTCTCGAGGAAGAGATTGGCGACCAGGGTCACCTGATCGATCTTGCTGCTCATGAAGAAGTCCATGAGGGTCGCGGCCCCGCGCTCGAGAGCCTCGGTGGCCTCGCCGAGCGCGCGGACCTCGTCACCGAGACCTGGCTGACTCGAATGGTCGGCGACGAACGTCTTGATCTCTTGCAAGAAGTTCTTGAAGTTCTCCCCGCCGTGCGAGGTCAGCTTGCGAGAGACGAGGTCGAGCGCTTGGATGTGATTGGTGCCCTCGTAGATCGAGAAGATCTTCGCGTCCCGGCAGTACTGCTCGACGGGGTGGTCTTCCACGTATCCGGCGCCGCCGTAGGTCTGGATTGCCAGCTCGGTGATGCGAAAGGCTTGATCCGAGCAGTAGGCCTTGACGATCGGGGTGAGGAGGTCGACCTGGCCGAGATGATACTTCGCTTTGGCGTCGTCCTTCCCGGCCAGTGCTTCGGCCAGGTCGTAGTGGAGGGAGAGTTTGAGGGCGAGGGTGCGCATCCCCTCGACCTTGGATTTCATCTCCAGGAGCATGCGGCGGACGTCCGAGTGCTCGATGATCTTCACCCGCGGCGCGTTCGGGTCCTTGAAGTTCTTGGCCGCCGACCCTTGCTGGCGCTCCTGCGCATAGCTCAGGGCGTTCAGGTACGCGGTCGAAGCAACGCCGATGCCTTGGACGCCGACGGCGATGCGGGCGCCATTCATCAGGCGGAACATCTGGCGGATGCCGACGTTCTCTTCGCCTCCTAGGAGATAGCCGCGGCAGCCGTCGTTCTCGCCGAAGTTGAGGACCGCGGTCGCCGAGGCGCGGATGCCGAGCTTGTGCTCGATCGCCCCTGTGATGACGTCGTTCGGCTCGCCGAGCGAGCCGTCATCGTTGACCCACACCTTCGGCACGATGAAGAGTGACAGTCCCTTGGTGCCGGACGGGGCGCCCTCGATCCGCGCGAGGACCAGATGCACGACGTTCTCGCACATGTCGTGATCGCCGGCCGAGATCCAGCACTTGGTTCCCGTGATCTTGAAGAGGTTCCCATCGAGCCGGGTCGCCTTGGTGCGGCTCGCGCCGACATCCGAGCCCGCATGTGGCTCGGAGAGGCACATCGTACCCGAGAAGCGGCCTTCGATCATCGCGGACAGGTACCGCGTCTTTTGTTTCTCCGTCCCGAACGAGGCGATGACATCGCTCGCGCCGTGCGTCAGCCCCGAGTACATGCTGAACGCCGTGTTGGCGCCGCTCCGGATCTCCTGCAGCACGCTCTGAATGGTCATCGGACCACCGAAGCCGCCGGCGTCCTGCGCAATGGGGAACGCCATGAACCCGAGTTCGAAGAGCGTCTTCCACGCCTCCTTGAATCCGGGCGGCGTGAAGGTCTGGCCGTTCTCGAGGCGGCAGCCTACGCGGTCCGCCGAGCTATTGAGCGGCCCCGTCACCTCGGTGGCATAGCGCACGCACTGATCGAGGATTGCGTCGCATTCCTCGCGTGACAGATGAGAGAAGCGCTCGTGCTCGAACACCTGCTGGACGTTCAGGTGCTCGTAGAGTGTGAACTTGATGGCGCGAAGATCGAGTTTGTAGTTGTTCTGGCCGCCTGCAGACATTCGGAACCTCCTCGTGTACGCGGGAAAACTGCCCTAAATCCGTGCGAAGTCAAACAAACTGCGGTTTGGGCGACCCTCGCGAGTCGCCCGTGTGCAACGAAGTTCCGCGCTTGAATCGGGATACACGGACATGTATATACCTGACTGTGGAACTGACACTTCAGGCACTCGTGGACCCCCGACGCCGCGAGATCGTCCAGATTCTCCTCGAGGAAGAACAGGTCGTTGGCGACCTCGTGCGGAGGCTGCCGATCGCTCAGTCCGGCGTGTCCCGCCACCTGCGCATCTTGAAGGATGCGGGGCTGGTCGAGTCGCGGACCGAGGGGCAGCGGCGAGTCTACTCCCTGCGCGCAGAGCCCTTCGAGAAGCTCTCGGAATGGGTGGCGCAATACCGACGGCTCTGGGAGAGCCGGCTGGGGAACTTCGAGGTCGAACTTCAGCGGCGAACGTCCGCGCTGACAGCGAAGAACGAGGAGAGCTAGATGGATGAGCGACAGGTGATCGAACGCGTATGGCAGGCCCCTATCGACGTGATCTGGGAGCTCTGGACTAGCGCCGAGGGCATCGCCTCCTGGTTCGGCCCGCGCGGTTTCGCCGTCGAAGTCGAGGAGATCGACCTCAAGGCGGGTGGGATCTTCCGCTACACCATGCGTGCGACGGATCCCGAGAAGATCGCGGGCATGGAGAAGCAGGGGCGACCGTCCTCTTGGGCCGTCGTTTCGACGATTACCGAGGTCGATCCTCCCCACAAGTTCGTCTACGACTCGCCGATGGGCCCCGAGACCATGACGACGTCGGTCGAGTTCTCCGAAGGCCCCGCGGGCGTCAAAATGGTGCTGGTGATCACAGCGACGAAGGATGGCATGACGGGTGGCGCCGCCATGGGGTGGAAGAGTTCCCTGGAGCGCTTCGCGGAGCGGCTGACCTAGCGCGGGAGGATGTGGCCCCTTGCGAGTGGTGTGGTCGACATGGTGGCTCCGCTCGTCGCCGACGACCTCGCGCGGGTGGGCGCGCCGCCCTGGGATGGCGGTCGCCCACGTTCTCCGACGGCTGACGGCAACCGGGGCGCTCAGACCCTGTGTTCGGCTACGGGTTCGCTCACGGTAGCTGGATCGTTCCGTCCCGGTATCGACACCGGTAACACGACGGTGAACGTCGAGCCTACGCCCGCGGTGCTGGCGGCGTCGACGTGTCCACCAAGGAGGGTCACGAGGCGCCGGACGATGTGGAGTCCGAGGCCGACACCACCAAACTGGCGCGAGTCCGAGCTGTCCCCTTGGCGGAACATGTCGAAGATCAGCGGCAGGTCGGCGGGGGCGATGCCCACTCCGGTATCCTGTACGGACAGGGCGATGCCGTCCGAGTGCGTTCCGAGCGCGACGTCGACCTGTCCGCGTGTCGTGAACTTGAGCGCGTTGCCGATGAGGTTCTTCAGAATGGTCTTGAGCTTCTGATAGTCGGTCAGGAGGGGCGGGGTCTGGCGCGCTCGCGTCCAGCGCAGGACGACTCCCGGTGCGACGATCGGCTCCAGCTCGCGTTCGAGCTCGCCGAAGAGATGGTCCACATCCACGGTGGTCGCCGTCACGGGATCGCGGCCCGCATCCAGTCGATTCAAGTCTAGGGTGGCGGTGACGAGGTCCAACAGCTCGCGGGCGCTTCGACGGACGCGCTCGACCGTGCCTTGCTGCGCCGTCGTCAGCGGATCGAACGTGCCCTCGACCAGAAGGTCGGCGTAGCCCGAGATCACGTTCAGAGGCGTCCGGAGTTCGTGGGACATCGTCGACACGAAGTCGGACTTGAGGCGGCTCGCAGCCTGCAGGTCGGCGATGAGACTCGCGTTCTCGACCGCCACGGCCGTGGCGTGGGCGATGCCGCGTGACAGGCGGCGCTGCTTGATCGTGAAGGGGCCCGTCCGTGTCCGGTATCCGTGCATCAGCAACGCGGTGATCTGGTCCTGCCGGCACACAGGCGTGCACAACGCCGAACTGGCCCCAGCGCGTCGCATGATTCGCGGTGGTACCCAGCACTGGTCGCTGGCATCGACGATCTCGATCGTCTCCCCCGGCGTGAGCGCCGCGAACAGGGGCATGCTGTCGAACGGGAACTCCAGTTGAGCGAGTTCGGTACGGACGGTCTTGTGGACTCCGGCGGCCGAATGCAGGCGGAACGTTCGGCGCTCGGGATCCCAGCGGATCGTGATGCTCCAGTCGCACCCGAGCGAGGCGCGCGCCAGCCGGTTCACCTGCTCGAGCATGTCCGGTGCGTCGAGATGCGCGCTAAGTGTTTCCCCCACCTCGACGAGCGCGCCTGAGATTTCGGCCTCCTCCTCGAAAAGCGCGGCCTGCATGAAGGCGGTGCGGCGGTATCGATCGAGGAGCGCCGAGCCGACGATCGACGCCATGACGCCGGTCATGGCGGTCGTCACGGGCGACCAGCCTCCACCGGGATTGGGGAGATGGGGAAATGCCAAGGCGCCACCGAGCATGGCCGCCAGGGTTACGAACAGCTGCGGTCGCCATCCCCAGGGGAGCAAGACCGCGAGCGCCAACAGATGGCACAAGTGCCCGGCGGCAACGGAGTCGGCCGAGGAGCCTACCAAGGCCTCGTAGTAGCTGATCAGCAGGGCGAACGCCGCCATCAGGACCGCACCGACCCTGGCCGGGGCCGCCCAGGCGATCCGCAGGTGGTAGGCCAGCGCGCCTGCCCCCGAGCCCAGCACCGTCAGCCCGTACATCCACAAGACGGCCGCGGCGCGGTCTGGATGGGCGGACGACTCGGCGGCCATTGCGACGCCGAGCAGGACGACGAACAACCCGAGCGTGATGTCCAGGCGCAGGCGCAGAACCTGATCGCGCTCGGCGAGGTAGGCCCGCTCCCGGCTGATGTCTTCCGGCACCGTAACGACTGGTGGCGTCATTTTCTTTACGGCGGTCGGACCGGTCACTCTGCCATTCCTTAGCAATGGCAACGCGCATGCCGTGGCGCGTTGCTACCCTGACCCGGGGGGCCAGCAAGAACCGGTCCAGATCGCTCGCTCGCCCGCGATCCGGAGGCGTCGATTGCACTTGCCCAGACGCCAGGGCAGATAAGGCTCCTTGGGGACTTGGAGTAGGGTTCTGCGAGGGGTTGGGCTGGTGCTGCTCGCGCTGTTCGTGTCAGTGGCTTCGGCTGTGGCGGCCCCGCCCGGCGACACGACGCTGCGCTTTGTCCATCGGGGGCATGAGGTGACCAGCCTCGACCTCCCTGGCTTGAAGCGGGCGTTGACACCCCAGCTGGTCACGATCGAGGACCCGTACTATGGGCGCCGGAAGTCCTTTCGCGCATTCGCGCTTCGCGATGTGCTGGCGCTCGGTTTCGGTACGCGTACGCCAGCGGCGGGCGAGAGTTTCTTCTTCCGAGCGCGCGACGGCTACGTGAAGCCGGCGCCGATCGCCCGGGTTGGCGAGGCGGGTGGGTATGTTGCCTTCGAGGATGTCGACGCCGCGGCAACGGGAGCGGTTTGGGAGGCGATCGATCGACGACAGGTCGATCCCGCGCCGTACTATCTGATTTGGGCGAAGCCAGAGCAGAAGGACGTGCATCGCTACCCGTGGCCGTATCAGCTGGTGGCGATCGAGATCGCGACATTCGGGGACGAGTATCCTTACACTGTGCCGACCAGCGCTCCACGGACGGCGGTCGCGTGGCAGGGGTTCGAGATCTTTCGCGGCGAATGCGTTTCGTGTCACGCGATCAACAGGCAGGGGGGGACGATCGGCCCTGACTTGAACGTGCCGCAGAGCATCGTCGAGTATCGCCCCGCGGCGCAGATCAAAGCCTACATTCGCGATCCGGCGGCCTTCCGCTACACGAGCATGCCCGCCCACACGCACCTGTCGGATGCGCAACTCGACGCGCTTCTCGCGTACTTCGAGGTGATGAGGACGTTGAAGCGCGACGAAGAGAAGACCCCGTGAGTGGGGCCGTCGCTGGATCGGTGCTGGCCCTGGAGACGCGACGTCTCGCGACCACCCACGGTGCCTTCGACGCCCACGTGTATCGGACCCTTTCCACGGGGAGATCCGCACTCGCGCTCGTACGCGGCGATGTGACGGGCCCGGCGTCCGTCTTGGCGCGGGTGCACTCGTCGTGCGTGACGTCCGAAGTCTTTGGGAGTTGCGACTGCGATTGTGTCGAGCAGCTGGACGCCGCCCTGGCGGCGATCGCGGACGCCGGTCGCGGCGTGCTGTTCTATCTCATGCAAGAAGGGCGCGGTGCGGGGTTCACGGCGAAGGTGCGCGATCGGATGATGGTCCAGGCCAGCGGTGAGCGCCTGACGACCTTCGAGGCGTATCAGCGGCTGGGCCTTGCGCGTGATCACCGCACGTACGGGGAGGTCGCCAGTATCGGTGCGTTGCTGGGCATCGAAGCGCCGCTCACGTTGCTGACCGGCAATCCAGAGAAGCTCGAGGAACTCGAGCTTGCCGGTGTCGTCGTGGCCGGGACGGTCCCGTTTCGCGGCGCGGCGTCGCCGTTCAACGCGCACTACCTTCGTACGAAGTTGCCGTTGTCGGAGCTTGCATCGGGGGACCAGACGCCCGTGGCGACGCTTCCCGAGTCCGTCGAGTATTTCGAGCCCTTTGTACCGGAAGGGATGCCGCACCTTCTGCGTACCGCTTCGTACCTGTTGCCGATCGTGTTGCCGGAAGCGACCGAAGCGCAGGGCGGGGCCGCGGGGTCTGAGGTGCGCTGGTTTCGCCTGCATGCCTACGTCGATCTCTTGGCGAATCACGAGCGTGCTGTGCTGCACTATCGCGCTCCTGGAGACGCCCGTGTGGACGGTGCACCGTTGGTGCGCGTACAGTCGACGCCGCTGCTCGATCGTTTCCCGTTGCTGGACGACGCCGTGGACAAGGGGCGCTGGCGAGCGACGGTGCGCGCGTTCGTTCGACACGGGAGCGGGTACGCGGTGTTCCGTGTCGCCGAACGCGATGGCATCGCGACGCCACCCGAGGACGACGCGCTCGCCGTGTCCCGGATGCTGGCGCATCACCTCGGCGGCCGTCGGGCTCGTCCGGTGTTCGATGGGGGTGTGACGAGCCCGCGCGATGCGGTGTTGGTCGAAGGACTCCGCGCGCAAGGGATCGTCCTCGATCCTCCGCTGCTGCTCGCTTGCCGAGATGGTGACGATGTCCGCTGAAACGAGCGTGCCATCCTGGCGTGCGGGCTGCGATAGCCTGCGCGCTCGGATCCGCTCGCTGCCCGATATCTTGGGCGCCGCGCTCGTGCGGCCGATTCAACCGGTGCGGCTCGCGGTGCGTCCGGCGACGGGATTCGTCGTCACAGGTGTCGGGAGCTCGGCTGCGCACGCGCGATTCCTCGTGTTTCTTCTGGCTGAAGGGCTGGGGCTTCGGGCACGCTTCCGGCCACTTGGGGATTTTCTCGACCCGAGCGCGCTCGATACACGTACCGATATCCTCATCGTGATCTCGCAGGGGCTGTCTCCGAATGCGCGCGTCGCTCTTCAGCACGCCGACAACTGGGCGGGGCGTGTGCTCCTCACGGCCACGACCGCGGCCGGCGCCAAGCGAGACGGCAAGGACGAGAAGGCAGCCTTGCTTGCGGAGCTCGAGGCGTCTGGCGTCGAGGTCCATCCGTTCCCTGCCGGCGAGGATGAGTACGACACGCTCGTTCGGGTCGTGGGCCCACTCGTCGGGTATCTTGTGGCGATTCGGCTGGTGCATGCGCTTGCAGCGGCACTCGGGCGCACCCTGCCGATCCAGGCCGATCAGCTTGCGCTGATACCCGCACGCGTCGCCGCGGCGCCCGAGGTCGTTGCGACGATTCTCGATGGTACTCGCGATCTCGTCGAGCGTCTGGGGGGCCCGTTGACCTTGCTCGCGACGGGGGGATACGCGGAGCTGGCCGAGAACCTTCGCTACAAGGTTCTCGAGGGCATGTTGCGGCCGCTGCCTCCCGTTTTCGATCTCATGCATCTGGCGCACGGTCCCTACCAGCAGATGCATGCGCATCCGATGACCCTCGTCGCACTGACCCGGACGACGCTTGCCAGCGAGCCCGCGATGCTGGCGCGCGTGGAGGCGATGCTGGTGCCGGAGCGCCACCGACTGGTGCGTCTTCCCGCGACGCTTCCAGGTCCGCTTGCCGTCTTCGAGCACGAGGCGCTGATGAACGAGTTGATGGTGCGCGTGATCGAAGCCGATGGGCTCGACCAGGTGTCCTGGCCGGGTCGCGGCGCCGATGCGCCGCTGTACGATGTGCGCGCTTCCCCGAAGAGCCATCCCTCCGTCGCCTTTGTCGGCGGCGCGCACTCGCGGACGCCCGCGAGCACCGACGCCGCTTCCCGACGTCTGGAGATGTTGACCTGGCCCGAGATGGCGCGACTCCTCGCTGCCGAGGCGCTGACGGCGGTGATTCCGCTCGGCTCGACCGAGCAGCACGGCGCGCATCTTCCATTCGCGACCGACACGCGGATTGCGGAGGCACTCGGAGTTCGCTTCTGCGCACGGGTTCCCGAGGCGATCTTGCTGCCGACGTTACCGCTCGGGTGCGCTTCGGAGCACATGGGATTCCAGGGGACGCTCGACCTCCGTGCGGAAACCCTGTCTGCCGTGCTGATCGACATCGTCGCGAGCTTGCGGACGCACGGGTTCGCGCGGGCCTTCATCTTTTCGGCGCACGGGGGAAACGTCGACGCGCTGACCGAGGCGCTGCCCACCCTGCGGGTCGCGGGGAAGCCCATGCTGGTGAGTGCCCATGCCGCGCTCGCCGATCTGACTCGCCTCTGGCACGAGGCCAGTGCCGAGCATGGTATCGGGGCCTCGGTTTCTGGCCATCATGCCGGCGAGTACGAGACGTCGATCGTGCGCGCGTTGTGGCCGGGCGCCGTCCGTGAGGACGCCGTCGCACGCGGGCTCGTCACCGCGACCGATGACCCGCAGTCCCTGTTCTATCCGAGCCTCGCGACGCACGCGCCAAGCGGCACGGTTGGCGATCCACGCGCAGCCGACGCCGCGCGTGGCGAACGCTATCTCGAGGCCTGGGTCGCGGAACTCGTTTCGACGTACCAGCTCGAGAAGAAGAGCGCGTACACGACGGGCAGGTAGAACGCGTAGTAGAGTTGGTTCGGCACCATGCGGAGCAGCCAACCGAGGTCGACCTCGGCCATGATCAACATGTCTGCCGTCGCCCACAGCGTGTAGTAGATAGCGACGTAGCCGAGGACGTCCCGGAGGTAGGCCGCGATGGGCGCCTGGGCCCCCACGACGGTGCGTGGAACGAGGCGGTGGCGTAGCCACCAGGCGAGGCCGAGGAAGGACAGCTCGTACACGAGCCACAACACCTGCGGATGCAGGGGGCCGGCGGCCATCCGCGCGACGCCGACCAGTACTCCGGTCGTCACCGGGACCAGGAACGTCCAGGACGCGGCCCGTGCGATGACCGTGCCGAGTTCGATCTCTGGCGGGCGACCCGTGGACGCTCGACACCCGACGGCGAGCAAATAGAAGACGAGGAGCAGCACACGGAAGTCGCCGAGCAGTACGAACGCGAACATGACGAGGGTCGCCATCCATCCGTCCGCGAGGCCGAGCCACCGTACCAAGAGCCCGCCCGCGAGTGGATCGAGGATGGTCTCGAGCCCGAAGATGAAAGCATAGGTCGCCATGAGCCCGCTGGCGCCCGGGGCGACCATCGACGGACGAGGGCTCGGAGCCAGCCGGATGTAGAGCAGGAACGCGACTGGCACGACCCAGAGCGCGTACACACCCTGGACATCGGTCGCGTAGAGCGCGTGCCAGTGAGCGAGCGAGGATTCCACGAGGCTAGGGCCGTCCACACTTGTCGAGATGTCTGCCGCGATTGCTGATGCCGCGGTAGTCTAGTTGGCGTGGGTCCGGTGTGCGAGCCCCGGTGGTCGTGTATCGCAAACGCCCGGAGACGGTGGTGGGTGTCGTGGCTGGCTGGCTCGGGCCTCGGTCCGAGCCCGCTGCGTGGCGTGACGGTGATGCCAGAATGCGACGGCCTCATCGCACCCGGGCGTCGCCGCATGGCCCGAGGGTTAGTCAGGTTGTACTAGGGGAGTAGGCATTGGCAGGCTGGTCCTCGGCCCCCCTCTGTGGTTACTCCGAGCCCGCCCGTACAGATCGCGAGCGGCGAGGGGCAAAATCCGCCGCATGTTCCCGTCTGGTTGTCCGGCGCGACCATATCGTTACTGCTGCACAGCTGCAGGGCCGGCACGCAGCTGCATGGGACCTCACGTCCTCCTGGGTCGCCGGTGAACGCGCATTCGAATCCCGGGTCGCAGTCGCCACCGCAGATGTCCTGGGGGGTGAAGTTCTGGGCGTCCCCCTGTGCATCGATGATGAGTCGGCACGTGTTCGGATTCGGCGTGCTGGTCGGGGCCGGGGTTGGGGTGAAGGTCGGGGTGACCGTGTCCGTGGGCTCCGGGCTTGGGAGGATCTTGTTGGCCGGCATGCAGAGGAAGTCGGACTTCCGGATGCGAAGCGCCCGGGCGCCGAACCGATCGAAGGCATCGACGTCGAGGCGATCACGATCGCATTTGAGATCGTAGCAGAGGTAGTCGCGGCTGGGGTCGGCGTTTACGGGGAACGTCTCGAAGGGCTCGCCGTCGACCTCGCCATTCACCTCGAGATCATCCGCGGCGACGTTGACGCAGAAGTGCGAGGCGGGAAGTCGAATCCGACAGTCGGCGCGGGCCGCCAACGGGGCTTCGGGGTAGATGTCGGCGAGATAGATGGTCCGGTGATTGACGAGGCTGTCGCGGATCTTGAAACACTTCAAGTTGTCGAATCCGCCGCCCGCGTGCGCGACGCCGCTGGTGACCGCGATGGCGGCGATCGCGATGGCCAGGGTGAGCCGTGGTAGTGCTTTCATGATGACCTCTCTCGTCTCGGGGCGGTTCTTACGGGCAGCCCTGCGTGTCACTGGATTGGGGCGTCGACGGTGCCGGGTTGGCAGAAGTAGTCTGCACGCCGGATCTCGATCATGCGCCGGCCGAGTTGATCTTCGACCTCGATCTCGAGGCCGCTGCCTCGCGGGCCCTCGGGCGGGCACCGGACCTGGTAGCAGAGGTAGGGCTGGGCTTCTTCCGTATAGAGATGCGTGGTTTCGACGTCCTCGCCATCGCGGGTACGGACGTTGAACTTGTTGGCTGGCACACAGGCATTGCTCGAGCGCAGACGGATCCGGCATCGCTGCGCGGCGAAGAGCGGGTACTGCTCCGGCGTGAGCAGCGCCGTCGCCTTCAGGTTTGGTATCTCCCGATCGGTGTTGGCCAAGCAGTAGAGGTGATCACGTGGCTGGCCGGCGCCAGCGAGACCGCTCAGGAGCAGCGGGAGAGTCAGGGCGATCGCGATGGTCGCTGTCGTCAGTTTTGAAGTCATCTCAGAGCCTTTCTTCGTGCACGGGTGAGTTAGAAGGGGACGCATGAACATTCAAGGACCGGGCGGCCACCCGACGCGCTGCCCGTCGTTGACTGACAGATCGTGAATGGCGAGATGCATGCGCCACCGCACACCGGCGCCTCGTTGGCTGGGGGGTCCAGTTGTTCCCCACACAGAGCATCCTCGGGGACGCACTGGCAATCGACGGTGCGCGTGTTTGGCCCCGTGGTGCTCGCGCAGACACTTCCAGGCTCGCAGTCTCCACCGCAGGTTCCCAAGATGTTGCCGTTGGCGTCGGGTCCTTGATCGAACTGACACCCCATCGGCTCTGGTGTCATGGTCGGCATCGGGGTGGGCGTGTCGGTCGGCGCTGGCGTGGGCGGCGGAATCTTGTTGGCGGGCATGCAGAGGAAGTCGGACTTCCGGATGCGCAGCGTCCGGGCGCCGAATTGATCGAACGCGTCGACGTCGCGGCGGTCACGATCGCATTTGAGATCGTAGCAGAGGTAGTCGCGGCCGGAATCGGCGTCGACGGGAAAGGTGTCGAAGGGCTCGCCGTTGACCTGGACTTCCTCCTTGGCGACGTTGACGCAGAAGTGCGAGGCGGGAAGTCGAATCCGACAGTCGGCGCGGGCCGCCAACGGGGCCTGGGGGTAGATGTCGGCAAGATAGATGGTTCGGCGGTCGACCAGGCTGTCGCGAATCTTGAAACACTTCAGGTGATCGTAGTCGAGGTCGTTCGCGTGGACGGGGTTGCTTGCGCCAGCGATGGCAACGACGATGGCAGCCAGCGCGACACGGGTCAGGGATTTCATGGTACCTCCAGGAAAGAAGAGGGAGCGTGTGTCACATGATCGCACGGATCTCATCGAGTCTCAGGACGGGCAGTCGCCAGCGTCTCACATCCGAGCAGGGACTTCCCCCGGTTGGCAGAAGTAGTCGGCACGTCTGATCTCGATCATGCGCCGGCCGAGTTGATCTTCGACCTCGATCTCGAGGCCGCTGCCTCGCGGGCCCTCCGGCGGGCACCGGACCTGGTAGCAGAGGTAGGGCTGGGCGTCTTCTGCATAGATATGGGTGGTCTCGACGTCCTCGCCGTCGCGGGTTCGGACGTTGTCCTTGACGGTTGGCACACAGACATTGCCCGAGCGCAGTCGGATGCGGCAGCGCTGCGCGGCGAAGAGCGGGTACTGCTCCGGCGTCAGCAGCGCCGTCGCCTTCAGGTTCGGTATCTCCCGGTCGGTGTTGGCCAGGCAGTAGAGGTGGTCGCGTGGCTCGCCCGCCGTGGCGCTTTGGACGAGCAGCAGTGGCAGCGCAATGGCAGTGGCCATGATGAAAAGAGTGAGTCTCGAAGTCATGAGAGAGCCTTTCTTCAGATCGTTGGTGGCTAGCGCAGTACGCATTGGCATTGGTCCGGGTTGCCGGCGGCATTGTCCGCGATGCAGACCTCGTGCAAACCGGGGCAAAAGCCGCCACAGCTGCCACGGTCGACGTTGGCGGTCTGTTGACCGCACGCCAGGAAATCGTCGAGGCACCTGCACTCGGCGGGCCCCCGAGCGGGAGGCTGGTTGTCGAATCCGCAGATTTGGCCCTCCGGGCAGTCGCCGCCGCACATGCCTTCGCCACCATTTGCGCCGATGATCACCTGGCACCCCGTTGGCATGGGGGTCATGGTCGGGGCCGGGGTCGGGGTGAAGGTCGGGGTGACCGTGTCCGTGGGTTCCGGGCTTGGGAGGATCTTGTTGGCGGGCATGCAGAGGAAGTCGGACTTCCGGATGCGCAGACGCCGGGCGCCGAATTGATCGAGAGCGTCGACGTCGAGGCGGTCACGATCGCATTTGAGGTCGTAGCAGAGGTAGTCGCGGCCGGGATCGGCCTCGACGAGCAACGTGTCGAAGGGCTCTCCGTTGACCTCGACCTCCTCCTTGGCGACGTTGACGCAGAAGTGCGCGGCGGGCAGTCGGAGCCGACAGTCGGTGCGGGCCGCCAACGGGGCCTGTGGGTAGACGTCGGCGAGATAGATGGTCCGGCGGTCGGTGAGGCTATCGCGAATCTTGAAACACTTCAGGTGGTCGTAGTCGAGGTCGTTTGCGTGCGCGAGGCCACTCGTCGCGGCGATGGCGAGTACGAGGGTGGCGAGAACGAGACGGGTCTTCATGGATGAACCTCCAGGCGGAGAAGGGGAATGATTCGCGCGAGACGCGTAGTCGCGACGGAAGGCGCGGGTAGGTGGGATGAAATGGGCATGCAAGATCCCCAAGCAAGCGACAAATCGGATACGTCGAACGTAGCGTGCGCCGGTCCGACGGTCAACGGAAAACTTCACCGCGACGTGCAGGGATTCTCAAGTAGAGTCAGCTAGTTAGGCTGCCCTATGGCGTGTGCGGTACCGTTGACCTGAGTCAACTTGGCGCAGGCGCAGCCTCAATACGACTTGGGCAGTTCGAGGACATGCTCGGCGAGGTAGTTGAGCGCCATCTGCTGCGACACCGGGGCGATCTTGTAGAGGCGCACCTCCCGCCACAATCGCTCGACGTGGAACTCCTTTGCGTACCCGTATCCGCCGAGTGTTTGCACCGCGGCGTCGCAGGCGTTGAAGCCCGCTTCGGCTGCGATGACCTTGGCCGCGTTTGCTTCGCGGCCGCATGGGTGCCCCTGGTCGAAGAGCCACGCGGCCTTCAGGCACAGCAGTTCCGCGGCGTCGAGTTCGGCAAGGGCGTGCGCGAGCGGATGAGCGATCGCCTGGTTCTTGCCGATCGGTCGGTCGAACACGATGCGCTCCTTGGCATACTGTGTGGCGCGGGCGAGCGCGGCGCGCCCGATACCGACCGCCTCCATCGCGATGACGATGCGTTCGGGATTCAGCGAGTCGATGAGATGGTAGAATCCGTTTCCGACGGTGCCGACGACGTCGTCGTTCGAGACCACGAGGTTCTCGATGAAGAGCTCGTTCGAGTCGACGGCGGCGCGGCCGAGCTTCGAGATGGTTCGGACGGTGATCGCCGAGCGATCGAGGTCCGCGAAGAATAGCGTCATGCCCTTCAGCGGCTTGTCGGGCGTTTCCTCTCGCGGCGTCGTCCGGGCAAGGAGCAGGATCTTGTTGGCGTTCTGTGCGTTGGTCGTCCACACCTTGTGCCCGTTGACGACCCAGGTATCGCCGCGCCGCTCGGCACGGGTCTCGATGCGCGACGTGTCCGTTCCGGCGTTCGGTTCGGTCACGCCGAAGGCCATCACGATTTCGCCGGTACAAATGTGGGGCAGATAGCGTTCCTTCATCGCCTGCGAGCCGACCTTGATCAACGGCGTTGGCGGGAACATGTAGAAGTGGATGGGGGAGGCGCCAGAAGTGCCCGCTCCAGAGAGGCAGATCTCATGCAGCACGATCGCCGCTTCGGTGATGCCGAGGCCGGCGCCGCCGAACTCCTCGGGAATCATCAATCCGAGCCAGCCGGCTTTGGCGAACGCTTCGACGAACTCGTGCGGGTACTCGTGCCGATCGTCCTTGCCGAGCCAGTACTCGGCATCGAAACGGCATGCGAGCGCGGCGACCTCCTGGCGGATCTGCTCCTGTGCGTCCGAAAGTGCGAAGTCCATGGTGCCTCCTCGGTGGGATCGTAGCCCATGTCTTCGTCGAATGGGTACGGCGCGGGCAGACTCGCGTGGCTTCGGGGGAGGTGGTAGAGACGCGATCGCCCGAGTTGACGCTTCGGAGAGGTGGTCCCCATGCTGTACGAGCCCCCCGACTATTACGCGATCGACGAGCTGCTCTCCGACGAGGAGCGGATGGTGCGGGATACCGCCCGTCGCTTCATCGAGGACGAGTACCAACCGCTGGTCACGAAAGCGTTTCGCGACGGATCCTTTCCGATGCAGATCGTGCCCCGTCTTGCCGAACTCGGCTTCTTCGGCCCGACGCTTCCGGAGCGCTACGGCTGCGCCGATCTGAACAGCGTCGCCTATGGACTGATCAATCAAGAACTCGAACGTGGGGACAGTGGCATCCGCTCGTTTGCGAGCGTGCAGTCGGGGCTCGTGATGTACCCGATCTTCACGTACGGCTCCGAGGAGCACCGAACGCACTGGTTGCCGCGGATGGCGCGCGGGGAGGCCATCGGATGTTTCGGTCTCACCGAGCCTGACTTCGGGTCTAATCCATCGGGCATGCTGACGACCGCCCGTCGCGCCGACGGCGGGTTTATCCTGAACGGTGTGAAGCGTTGGATCACCAATGGCAACATCGCTGACGTCGCGGTGGTGTGGGCGCGGCTCGAGGAGGACGGGCAGTCGGCTATTCATGGTTTTCTCGTCGAGCGCGATCGCCAGGGCTACTCGGCGCGTGAGATGGAGGGCAAGTTCAGCTTGCGCGCGTCCATCACGTCCGAGCTCTTTCTCGACGACTGTTGGATCCCAGAGGAGAACCGGCTTCCTGGCACGGGCTCGATGAAGGCGCCGCTCTCGTGCCTATCGCAGGCGCGGTATGGGATCGCGTGGGGCGCGATTGGCGCGGCGAGCGCGTGTTACGATTGCGCACTCTCATACGCGCGTGAGCGCATTATGTTCGACAAGCCGATTGCCGCTTTCCAGCTCGTGCAGCGGAAGCTGGTGACGATGGTGACCGAAATCACCAAGGCGCAGCTCCTGTGTCTGCGTCTCGGTCGCCTGAAGGACGCGCAGCACGTCCGGCCCGAACAGATCAGCATGGCCAAGATGAACAACGTCAGTCAGGCTTTGAAGATCGCACGGCTGGCTCGCGACATCCTCGGCGCCAACGGGATCATCGACGAGTATCCGATCATCCGTCACATGCTGAACCTCGAGACCGTCAACACCTACGAGGGCACTGAAGACGTGCATCGCCTGATCATCGGTAAGGACATCACCGGCTTCAGCGCCTTCGGTGGCTGAGCGCGATCGCGTTTCTCCCGGGCGGTCCTTCTCAGTCACGAACCTCCAGAGGGCCCTAGGACCAAGGGGCGTAGAATTACGTGCCCTGTCTGGATGTACGGCCGTCTACCCGGCGGGTGCCATGGTGGCGCGGACCATCGCGCGAAAATCCTCCGGAATCCGCCGCGGCCGCCCCGCGTCGTCCATGATGGCGTGGGCCGTGCTGCCGGAGACCAGAAGGTCCGCTGAGGGCCCGCGGATCTCGTAGCCGATTTCGAGTCGGGCGCGTCCGAGCGTGACCATCCCGACGTGGATCGCGAGATCGTCGTCGTATCGTGCCGGGCGTCGGTAGCGGCATCGCGCCTCGATGACGCCGAGATAGAGTCCCTGATCGATGTAGACCTTGAAGGGGTGGCCGAGTCGACGGAACCACTCCGCACGGCCGATCTCGAAGACCCGGAAGTAGTTAGCGTAGTACATGATGCGCATTGGATCGCAGTCGCCAAAGATGACGCGATAGCGTGCGGCCTCAGGCCAGGCGGGTTCGGCCATCGTGGGTCTCCATCTTCGTTCTGGGGGCTTCTTCGACTTCCGGGTCGGTGCGGAATAGGATCGCCCGTGTGAGCGAGGCTCGGTCCAATTTCATCCGTACGATCATCGCGGACGATGTGTCTTCCGGCAAGCACGCCCGCGTCGTGACCCGTTTTCCGCCTGAGCCGAACGGGTATCTCCACATCGGACACGCCAAGAGCATCTGCTTGAATTTCGGCATGGCCGCCGAATTTACCGGGGTCTGTCATCTGCGGTTCGATGACACGAATCCCACGAAAGAGGACGTCGAGTACGTCGACTCGATTCAGACCGACGTCCGCTGGCTCGGCTTCGATTGGGAGGCGCGGTTGTTCTACGCGTCCGACTACTTCGAGCGCCTGTACGAGTGTGCAGAGACTCTGATTCGCGCCGGAAAAGCGTACGTCGACAGCCTGACCGCGGACGAAATCCGGGCGCACCGTGGGACTCTCAAGGCGCCGGGGACGGACAGTCCGCACCGTGGGCGCTCCGTCGACGAGAACCTCGATCTCTTTCGTCGTATGCGGGCGGGAGAGTTTGCCGACGGCGCCCACGTGCTGCGCGCCAAGATCGACATGGCATCGCCGAATCTGAGCATGCGTGATCCGACGCTCTACCGTGTCCGCCGCGTGCCGCATCATCGCACCGGCGACACCTGGCCGATCTATCCGCTCTACGACTTCACGCACTGTCTCTCCGACTCGTTCGAGGGCATCACCCATTCGCTGTGCACGCTCGAGTTCGAGAATCACCGGCCGCTCTACGACTGGGTACTCGACGCGCTCGAAACGCACTGCCATCCGCAGCAGATCGAGTTCGCACGCCTCAATTTGAGCTACACCGTGCTCAGCAAGCGGAAGCTGCTGCAGTTGGTCGAGGAAGGGCTGGTCGATGGGTGGGACGATCCGCGCATGCCGACGATCTCCGGTTTCCGTCGGCGCGGCTATACCCCAGAGTCGATTCGGGACTTCTGCGAGGAGATCGGCGTGGCGAAGCGCGACAGTGTGGTCGACATGGCCATGCTCGAACACAGCGTTCGGAACGATCTCAACAAGCGGGCTCCGCGCTTCATGGCGGTGCTGCACCCGCTGCGTGTCGTAATCGAGAACTATCCCGAGGATCAGACCGAAGAGATGGAGGCGGTGAACAATCCGGAGGATCCCGCCATGGGGTCGCGGCGAGTGCCCTTCTCGCGGGTGCTGTACATCGAGCGCGACGATTTTCGCGAGGATCCGCCGCGGAAGTTCTTCCGCCTGGCTCCGGGCCGCGAGGTGCGTCTCCGCTACGCGTACTACGTGCGCTGTACCGACGTCGTGAAAGATCCCGCGACCGGGGAAGTGGTCGAGCTACGCTGCACCTACGATCCGGCGACCCAAGGTGGTGGATCACCGGACGGGCGCAAAGTGAAGGCGACCTTGCACTGGGTGTCGGCGGCGCACGCCGTCGATGCCGATGTGCGTCTCTATGACCGATTGTTCGTCCACGAGACGCCCGACGCGGTCAAAGATACCGACTTTCGGACCCTGATAAATCCGGAGTCTCTCGTGACGTTGCGGGGCTGCAAGCTCGAACCCGCTCTCGGCCAGGCGCAGCCCGGCGCGCGCATGCAGTTCGAGCGCCAGGGCTACTTTTGCGTCGATACAGTGGATTCGGTTGCGGGCGGTCCGGTATTCAATCGCGTCGTTCCACTGCGTGATACCTGGGCCCGCATCGAAAAGAAGCAGCCCACAGGTGCGTCCGGCAAGGGGTGACCCTCGGCTCCGGACCGCGCGTTGCTATCATCTTCACGGTTGCAGTGCCCGTTGGCCTGCGGTGTCGCGAGCCCGTTCGGCGTCGCGATGCCGTTCGTGCGCTCGACGTCAGAACTGTGATGCGGTCAGCGTGATGTCGGCGCGGTACCAGGCCTTGCGGAACCGCGTTTCCGCATCTTCGGCCTCACCTTCCTTCGCCTGTGCCCGTAAGCTCTGCAGCAGCCCGAATAGCGCCCAGCCGTTCTCCCGGTGGTCCTCGAGGTCCTTGCGGTACACAGTCTCGGCCTCCGCGGCTCGGTCCGCCTCGAGTAGAATAGCTCCGAGGATGTGGCGCAACGGCTGGTGCCAGGTCGGAGGCTCGTTGTAGGGCAGGTCGTCCTGCAGGGTGACACCGCGCCGCAGCTCCGCGATGGCTTCGTCGAACCGACCGCGCTGTGCGGCCAGTCGCCCGGCGTTCACGGCACGGGCGATCCGCAGCACCGTGGGAGCGGGGACCGCGCCCCAGC
>JAJCZP010000256.1 GCA_029262315.1 Deltaproteobacteria bacterium
CACTCCGTGCTCCCGCGGGGGGCCCCACGCCGGTGGCGTGGGCACCCCTCATCACCCAGCACCCCCCCGCATCACCCCGCACCACCCTCACCGTACGCGGAACACGTCGTCCTGGATCTCGTCGCCGATCTCGGTGTTGCGCCGAATGATATCGGACAAGCGGACGCCCTCCACCCTGCGGCGCTCCCGGGCACTCAACGTACGCTCGTACCAGAAGCGATCACCGTCTCGCAGCGCCTCGAACTGATTCGCGATGACGCTGTGGAAGAGCTCGCCCACGTGGGCGCCCTGCACGGGATCTTCCGCAAGACCGCCGACCCACAGATCGACGAGGTCGACCTCACCGTATGCCGTCGCGAGGCGCCCTTGGATTTCCGCATCGCTGCTGATCTCGGCAAAGGTCTGCACGCGGGGGAAGCCGAGACTGGCGCGCGTGTCGTTGTAGCTCGGCAGGCCATGATCGCGACCACGCTGGATGTTCAGCGAGGCAAGATCGAAGCCGCCCGCGCCGGGGGGTCCGAACAAGAAGTTCCGGACGTCGTCGATCACGTACGGATCGACAGCCTGACACGCCTGGCTCGCAAGACCACGGAGCAGCGGCGCGATTCCGCCCTCGTCGATCAGACGCTGCGGCGCGAAAAACCCGTCTCGCAACGCGAGATGCCCGGCCGCGATCGCATTGCCACTCGCATCGAGCCGCCGGAGCTCCGGGCTGAGCGCGCTGTGTCCGTATCGGTAAGCCGCCGAGGAGAACAGGTTCGCGATGCGGGCATCCATTTGCGGTCGGTACCCACGATACGGCCTGAGCGCCCGCCGCCCGAGCAACGCCGGCAGGTATTCGCGGTACGTGATCACCTGCATCTCGGCACCGACAAGTTGCCGCGCTTTCTGGTACAGTTCGTCTCCCGTCAGCGCGGGGTTCGCACGTGCAAGATCGGCCACGAGCCGATTGTGCTCGCGTACGAAGAGCGTGTGCATGGCCGTGAGACCCACCTGCTCGTTGGCGCGCACATCACCGGCGAGAAAGAGGGTGGCGCTCGTTCCGCCGGCGTTCGGCAATCCGCCGGTGTTGAAGGGCAACAACTCGCCGGCACTCGCCCGAAGACGGCCCGTGCCGTCGCGCGTCCGCAGCGCGTCGGCGCGCTCCTGGTCGGAACCGTAGACATTCGAGGCATCGATCCACGCCGTGATTTCGTTCAGCTGTCGGCGTGGGTTGTCCGTGCCCGTGCCCGAGTTCAGGTCGTAAATCGAGCGATTGAGCGCCATGACCTGTGATCCGGTGGCGTCCGGATCGAAGAACAGGTCGCCAATGGGAATGGGGATCGCCGCCGATTCCGGTGGGTCGACACCGTCGGTGAGATCGATGTCGTGGTCGACGAACTGCCCCCACTGCCAGAGGTAATCGCTGGCGCGCAGTCCGTTCGGCTGGAGTTCCGACTGCGTGCTCACCGCGTTGCTGACGACACGTGCCCCGGGGCGCCCCTCGCCCGCGAGTGCCGACACGCCATCAGCGTACGCCGCCGGGACGAGCCGCAACAGCGGCGTCGTCGCGGCTCCCATCGTGGGATCTGCGGCATTGTTCCCACTCCCGTCGATCGTACGCACACCAGCGGCAGGGGGTATCTCTGGCGTTCGTTCAGCGGGATTCGCCGGATGCGCTCGCCGCTCGATGCGGCGAGCGGGTGAGACCGTGTCCTCACCCCGGTTGCGTTGCGCGTGCACCGCTCCGGGCACGGTCACCCCGATCATTGAAACGCATACGACGACTCCCAACGTGAGTCCCTTGATGTTCATGGTCTTCCTCATGGCTCTCCTCCTCGTGTCAGATCGAGATCGCGGTCGTCAGTTCGACGGCACTCCGCGCTCCGAACGGCCCCCGCGTCGGTGAGGCGGACGCGCATTCTCGAACTCCTCGAAATCCACGCTTCCGTTGCCGTCCTGGTCGAGGCGTGCGAAGTGACGCGCACGCCGCTCCAGCTCGAACGCCGCGAATTCGTCCTCGCTGATGACCCGGTCCGCGTCGGTATCGATCTCTTCGAACGCGGGCGGGTGCGGGGGAAAAGCGGTGGCACTCGAGACCATCAGCGTCACGAACGCTCCCGCGAGCGCCACGACCAATCCCGCGGACGCCCACATCGACTGCTGCTGTTGCATCGGTTCTTTCTTGGACATTTGTCAGTCCCTCCTACGCGTCACTAAGCGAGCGGCGTGCCATCCCACGTAGTCCGCCCGGGGCCGCGATTCCGCGCGATCTTTCCCATCACGGCATCGGCGAGCACTGCGGGATCCGCATCGCGGATGCGAGATCCGCACCCCCGACCGGGGAATCGGAGCTCCACCGCCCACCACAGAGCCGCCCTCGACGTGGCATGTGGTTCGCAAGGTGAGTCCGGTCGGTTCGATCGGCTTGCCCGCGAGCAATCGACGTGTTTCACCCTGAGCGAGAGCCCATGGAAGCCCAGAGACCCACATCGCCGGAGCCCCACGACGAGTCCATCGGCTCGTTGCGCCGGGTGCAGTGGGCGCAGATCGCGATCTACGCCGCGATCAGCCTGGCCCTCGTGGGAACGGCGGTGCAGAACGTGCGCAGCGTCCGCGGCGCCGCTCGTACCGTCGCGCACGGCGCTGGCGAGCGCCTGTCGCATATGGTGCGACAGGCCGATCGCCCCGGAGAACCGCCAACGCAAAGCGATCTCGACTTCCTCCTCCGCACGCAAGCGGCGGCCGGCCTACGATGCATCGTCATCTTCGACCGCGACGGCCAGCCGACGATGAGAGCCGGTCAGTGCAACCTCGACGATGCAGCGCTCGCCTCGGCCCTCGCCACGATGCGCCCTGGACAGCTCGTGCAAATCGGTCCGCGGTTCGCGACGGTGCACGCACCCCCGCCTCACGGACCGCGACCGGGCAGACGGAACCATCGTCGGCCGCCGCCTCCCGATATGCGTGGCCCGCACCCGCCACCGGGCCCAGGCGACCCGCGGGCGAATGCGGACCGGCCATACGGTGAGACTCGACCACCCGATACCCGCCGCCCGCGCCGTGGGGGACCCCCGCCAGGCTTTGCCCGCCCACAATCGTTCTTGATCGAGTTCGAGCCCCTCCAGGCAAGCGCGCTCCTCGCCGCCGCGACGAGAAGCGCCGTCGTCGCTGGAATCGCCACGCTCGCGCTCCTCGCCGGCGGCATCGTGCTCTGGCGTCTCTCACGACGCGCCGAAACATTGCAGGCCGCCGCGGAGCGCGATCGACAACTCGTCAGCCTCGGCACCATGTCCGCCGTCCTGGCACACGAGATCCGAAATCCCTTGGCCTCGCTGAAAGGACACGCCCAACTCCTCGCCGAGGGCCTCAGCAATCCGAGCAAGGATCACGACAAGGCGGCGCGCATCGTGCACGAAGCGCAACGACTCGAACAACTGACTCACGACCTGTTGAGCCTAACCGGCGCTGGCCGCGTGGAGCCCCGCGACACCGACCCATCGGCCTTGCTCCGCGAGGCGTCCTCAGCGCTCGATCTCGAGCGCTCCATCACGCTCCACACCGATGCCGCACCCCCGACCTGGAGGCTCGATGCGCCACGGATGCACCAAGTGCTGACCAATCTCATGCGTAACGCCGCCGACGCCTCGCCGAACTCGCATCCCGCCGAGGCGTCCGTGCGCGTCGATGGAGACCGCCTGGTGTTCGTCGTGCGCGATCACGGCAGCGGGATCGCTCGGGGGGATGAAGAGCGTATCTTCGAGCCGTTCTACACTACGCGCGTTCGCGGAACGGGGCTGGGGCTGGCGGTATCGCGGCGGATCGTCGATCTTCACGGAGGGACGCTTACCGCACGCAATCATCCGACCGGTGGCGCCGAGTTCCTGGCCGTGATTCCGTAGAGCGAGGAGGACGATCGGTGGCACGCATTCTGGTAGTGGACGACGAGGAGGGGATCCGAAGCTTCGTCGCGGAGGCGCTCGAACGCGACGGGCACGAGGTCACTCAGGCTGGTGATGCCGACGAAGCCGCGCGGCATCTCGACAGTCGCGGATTCCACGTGATGATCACCGACCTCCGGATGCCGGGCCAGGACGGCATGACGCTGGTGCGGAAGTCCCGCGCCGAGCAGCCAGAGACCGAGGTCCTGGTACTGACCGCGCACGGCACGATCGATACTGCCCTCGAGGCGATGAAGCTCGGGGCCTACGACTACCTGCAAAAGCCAATCGCAAGCCCCGATGAACTCCGGCTGATCATCGCCCGCGCGGTCGAGCGCCGCGCGCTCCGCGATCACCACGAAGGCACACACGATGTCGCCGCGCCGATCCCGCTCGCCTACGGCGACCCGGCCATGACACCGATCGAGGACGCGCTTCGCAAAGTCGCACCGACCAACGCCACGGTACTGCTCACCGGTGAGAGCGGCACCGGCAAGGAGATCGCAGCGCGCACCGTGCATAGCTGGAGCGCGCGCGCGCAGGGTCCGTTCATCGCCATGAACTGCGCGGCACTCTCCGAGACCCTGCTCGAGAGTGAGCTCTTCGGCCACGAAAAGGGGGCGTTCACGGGTGCGGTGACGCGGCGGCGTGGACGCGTCGAGTTGGCCGACGGCGGCAGCTTCTTTCTCGACGAAGTCGCCGAGCTCAAGCCCGAGCTGCAAGCCAAGCTTCTGCGCTTGATCCAGGAACGCCGGTTCGAGCGCCTCGGCGGCACCCGCACGATCGAGTCGGACGTCCGCTGGATCGCGGCGACGAATCGGAATCTGCGCACCATGATCGAGGAAGGCCGATTTCGCGAGGATCTGTATCACCGGCTAGCCGTGTTCCCGATCCATCTCCCGCCACTTCGCGAGCGCCGCCGCGACATCCTCCCGCTGACGGACACGCTCCTGGCTGGGATCTGCCGCGGCCTTGGCCGTCCGCCGGCGACGATCACCGACGACGCACGCACACGACTGGAACGGCACAGCTGGCGGGGCAACATTCGCGAGCTCGCCAACGCGCTCGAACGCGCCGTGATTCTCGCCGGCGGTCCAAACCTCGACGCGGCGCACTTTCGGCTCGACGACGAGTCGACGCCAGCATCCCTCGCCGACGGATCGCTTGCCGATCTCGAGCGCGAAGCCATCAAGCGCGCGCTCGCCGCCGCACGCGGGAACCGCAAGCACGCTGCGGAACAACTGGGCATTGGCCTCCGAACCCTCTACGACAAGCTCAAGCGCTACGGGCTCGACTAGCACACGGCGCTCCGGGCCCCTGCGGGTGGTAGCTGTGCGAACAAAGACTGCTGGAAAGCGCTCGGCTCCCGAAGCTACCGCTACTCCAGCAACCGCGCCGCCTCATCGTAGTCGACCAGACCCAGTCGTCCTCCGAACTCCGGCTCGTACGAACGAAACCCGAGCAACTGCTGCGCGGTCGGTGGCAAACGCCGCGCCACATCCAACGGAGTCGTCAGCTGATGATTCTCCTCGGCGCGGAGCCACCCGAGCACAAACCCCGCGTGAATTGCGACGCGCCAGGTATCGACGGTTCGGTTCGCGCCACCGCCATGGATCACTTTGCCGTTGTAGAGAAACGCCGAGCCGGCGGGCATGACGACCTGGGTGCAGGCCTCGGCGGCAACTTCGGGGAGCGCTCCCGGCCACCGATGGCTCCCCGGGGCCACCACGGTCGCCCCGTTCTCTTCGGTGAAGTCGGTGAGTGCGAACAGGGCCGTCACCGTCACTTCATGCTCACCCATCGCCACCTCGGGCCAATTGAGTGCATCGCGATGCAGCAGCTGCGGCGTCTCATTGGGGCCGATGCAAATGAGCTGCGCCGTATTCAGATAGTAGTTGTTGGGCCCAAGATAGTGATCGCCGAGCGCAAGATACCGGGGGTTGCACAGCAGCTCGCCCCAGGCTTCGGACTTGCCCGCGAGCCCCGTCAAACGTTTGGTATTGGTCCCGTGAAACTCCTCCCACAACCCGCCACGAGTCGTGCTCCCCGCCGCATGCGCGCGAATAGACGGCTCGAAGTCGCGCTGGAGCCGCGCGAGGAGCGGCGGATCGATGAAGTCCTCGACGATGACACCTCCACCCTCGTCGATGGCGGCGAAAATATGCTCGGGGGTGGCGGTGGCGGAAAGGGTCGGAATCGTGGGCATGGAGGGCTCCTTCGTACGTTCCAAGTAGCCGCTCGCAGCGCCGTGCCGCAACCGGTGCCCAACTCGGCCGCGATCGGCGCAGCGCGCCGTTCGCCCGACGAACCCGCCACCGCTGGTCGCGCCAGACCCGTGCATGGTACGGGGACCTGCCGTGCCCTACCTCATCCTTGCCGCGTGCGCCGCGACACTCGCGCTGGCCCTGACACCCCTCGTGGCCTCGATGGCACGACGCGTCGGTGCGCTCGACCAGCCCGCCGATCGTCGGGTGCATGCGCACGCGATCCCGCGACTGGGCGGCCTCGCGATCCTGGGCGCCGGCGCCGCCACCTTCGCCCTTGCCCCGGCGCTGGGCGTCGCGGTCACCGCCCCACTGCGCGCCGCGCAGTGGAACCTGCCCTGGCTGCTCACGGGTATCGCGGTCATCACGACCGCCGGCGTACTCGACGACATCCGCGGGCTCCGCCCGCTTCCCAAACTGGCCTGGCAAGTCGCGGCCGCGACACTCGTCGTCGCCGGTGGGTACGGTGTCGATGGGGTCGACAATCCCTTCACCGGAAACTTCGCACCGCTCGGCATGTTCGGCTCGGCCGCATCCGTCCTCTGGATCGTGCTGGTCACGAACGCGCTCAATCTGATCGACGGGCTCGATGGGCTCGCGACTGGCGTTGCTCTGATCATCACCCTGACGTTGTTTGGCGTCTCGCTCGTCGAACAACGCCTCGGCGCTGCATGCCTGTGGGCCATCCTCGGGGGGGCGCTTGCGGGATTCCTGCGCCACAATTTCAGCCCTGCATCGATCTTCCTTGGGGACTCGGGGAGCATGCTCCTTGGCTTCCTGCTCGCGGTCCTGTCGCTGAAGTCTCTCGAGAAGAGCGCACTCGCGGTAGTGCTGACCGTCCCGATTCTCGCGCTCGGCTTTCCGATCATCGAAGTGGCACTCACCCTCGTCCGTCGCACGCTCACCACCGGTGTCGGCTCGGTCACACGCGGGGATCGCCAGCACATTCACGATCGGCTCCTCGAAAGTGGAGTCTCGCAACGGCGCGCCGTGCTCATCCTCTACGCGGTATGCGCGACCTTCGGCGGTCTCGCTTTCCTCGCGCTCCTGATCCGCGGACCCGCGAATGCGATCATCGTCGGCATCGGCGCCGGCCTCATGTGGGTCGGGATCCGTGCCGCGGGATACGGCAGGTCGGCCCGGTGAAGGTGACGGGTTCGACGATCGCGGGCGAGGAGCTGGGCGCATGACGCGGCTGGAGACTCCCGTACTCATCGTCGGAGGCGGCCCCGTCGGACTGTCGACGGCGTTGCATCTTGCGGCGCAGGGAATCGATTCGGTCCTGATCGAGAAGCATTCGACGACCGCGCAGCATCCGAAAGCGTCCTACTTCAACGCCCGCACGATGGAACTCCTGCGCGAACTGGGACTCGCCGACGAGGTGTACGCGACGGCGCTCCTGGCACCAGGCGTCTCGTTCTACACGCGGCTCCGCGGCTACAAGCTCGGAGGACTCGACGCCGGGGACTTCCCGGACTTCGTCAATGCGGTGCTCGCCGCGACCGCGGCACCTGGCTGCATCTCGTCGCAGATCGTGCTCGAGGCCCTGCTGAAGAAGTTCGCCGAGCAGGACGCGCACATCAAAGTCCTCTTCGAACACGAGAAAGTCGCACTCGAACAGGACGAGCACGGTGTACGCACGACGGTGCGCGACCGACAGTCCGGTGAGGATCTCGTCGTCGAGTCCGCCTACGTCATCGCCTGTGACGGCGTTCGGAGTGCGACGCGCCAGGAACTCGGGCACACGATGATCGGACCACCCGCGTTCGGCCACCTGATCAACATGTACATCGAAGCGGATCTCGAAAGTCTGGTCGACGAGAGCGAGCAAGCACTGTATTGGATCGCGACCCCGGAGGCGCCGGGCGTCTTCATCGGACTCGGCGGGGATCGACGGCATTGGTGCTTCAACACGCCGTACTTTCCAGAGAAAGGCGAGCGCCCCGAGGACTTCGACGAGGCTCGATGTCTCGCCAAACTCCACGCAGCCATGGGGACCGCCACGCTGCCGATCGATCTCCTGGCTGTAGGCGAGTGGGTGCTGTGCGGGCAGGTCGTGGATCGTTACCGAAGCGACCGTGTCTTCCTCGGAGGTGATGCCGCCCATTCGAACATCCCGACCGGCGGCTTCGGCTTCAACACCGGCATGCAGGAGACACACAATCTGGCATGGAAACTCGCCGCGGTCCTACACGGCTGGGCACCGCCCGCGCTGCTCGACACGTATCACGATGAGCGCCGTCCGGTCGCGCTCTTCAACGTCGAGAAGAGCCGCGAAAATGCCGTCAACATCCAGGAAACAGGCGCGACGCTCGGCGAACCGTCCCGTGACAACGATGAGATCGACCGCGATACCGACCGCGGGCAGGCGCAACGGACCGCCAGAGCGAGCGCCATCGCGCGACAGAAGTCGCACTTCCTCTTCCTGGGACAGGAACTCGGCTACGGCTACTGGGACTCACCGATTGTCGTGCCCGACGGCACCCGACACTACGTCGACGAACACGATGTCGAAGACCCGGTGTTCACGTACATCCCGAACGCGCGCCCGGGCGCTCGCGCACCACACTGCATGGTGGCACCCGCGGCCGACCCACAGACGACGCACTCGATTCTGGCGCTCTACGACACGCACTTCGTGTTGCTGACATATGGCGCGGGTGGGGCATGGGCAACCACGCGCCGCGAGGACGTCCTGAACATCCCGCTACGAAGCTACCGCATCGGCGTCGCGGGCGAGCCCTGCGACCTGCTCGACGTCGAACACCGGTGGAACGCGCTCTACGGCATCGCCGACGCGGGCGCGGTACTAGTCCGACCCGACGGACACGTCTGTTGGCGTGCATTCGGTGGGCCGGCAGCGCATGATGGTGTCGCCTTGAGTGACGCGCTCGCCATCGCAGTTGGCCGGCACGTCACCGCCACACGAGTACGAGAGGAGGACTGACGATGAGCGACCTCGAAACCCGCCGGGCCAAGCTCGCCCTGAACCGCGGCGCCATCGCCCCGACGAAGCTCGCGCACGTCGTGCGCCGCACGGGGCGATTCAAGGAGATGGTGTCGTGGTACCAGACGGTCCTCGCGGCCACGATCGCGTACACGAACGATCTGTTAGCCTTCATGACCTACGACGACGAGCACCACCGCGTCGCCATCGCGGCCCTTCCTGGCCTCGTCGAAGCGCCTCCGAACGCCGTCGGCACCGACCACGTCGCCTTCACGTACGCCGATCTGGGAGACCTCCTCCACACGTACGCTCGACTGAAGAGCGAAGGCATCGATCCCTATTGGCGCATCAACCACGGCCCAACGCTGTCGCTCTACTACCGCGACCCGGATGGCAACGGCGTGGAGCTGCAGATCGACTGTTTCGCCACGGTCGAGGAGTGCAACGCCTGGCTCGCAACGGACGAATTCAAAGCCAACCCGATCGGCGTCACCTTCGACCCCGAAGCCCTGCTGGCACGCTACCAAGCCGGCGAGCCACTCGCCGAACTGACGAAGCGCCCACCACTCCCCGACGGCATGTCCCCACTCGACATGCTGCGCTGATTCCTCGACGCAGCGAGATCTCGTGCCTACGGGCTCGGCCCCGGTGGCGACCGGAGAAGGTCGGCGCGGGCGCGAAGCGGATCTCGGAACGGCCGCGTGCGCATGCGACCCACCTCCGCCGCGCTGAACGCGGGCCGGCTCACCCCGTCTCCGAAACGCTCGATCACCCAATCGAGGAGGAGCGCGAGACGCGTATCGGAAAGCGGCGCTTGCGCCACACCCGGAACGCGCATGACGTACTCGCGCCACCCGGAATGGGGGAGAAGGTCGGCGATACCGTGCAGGTCGGGGATGCGTGCCGAACCGGTGCCGTCGAACTTGTGACACCCGGCGCAGTGCAGCACATAGTCGTGGCGGGTCAGCGAGACCGCATCGGACGCAGCCGACGTCGACGCGACGAGAACCGCGGCCAGCGCCAACACCACGATCGTCACTGCTCGGGCTGCCCCTCCTCGACCAGGCCGATGATCAGCGCGGTCGAACAATGATAGCGCTGGGACTTCGCACCCGCACACCAATTGATGTCGTTGTTCCGGTACGGATGGTAGACGGGCCGTTCCCCCTCGTTGCGGTTGCAGAAACACCGCCCGCAGAATGCCCGCCCGCAGCAGTCGTTGTACCAGATGCCGTACTGCTTGCCGTCGAGCGGATTCCGACACGTCCCGATCCAGGTAATCGGCGACATCTCGGTACCAGGAGGACAGGCCGTTTGAGACCCTCCGCAGCAACTGCAGAGGAAACCGTCAATGGCGCAGTGACGCCAGTACTCGCACCGTGTCGGATCACCCTCGTGGCCATCGATCTCCTCGGGCGCGGCAACGGCATCCCGCGGCCCCGGTCCGAACCCGCGTGCGATCGGGAGGAGCGGCAGCATGGCCCCTCCGACGATGAGCGTCCCCAACCGCCCGAGCACGCTCCGACGCCCGACGCGTCGTGCCATCTGGCGCGCGTAACGTTCGATCCATCCGTCCAGTGCGCTCACGAGGCCTCCCGCTCCTGCGCTTCGAGATACTCCTGCATCGTGCCGACGCCAAGCCGCGCCGCCTCGAAGAGGCTTTCGAGATGCTCGCGCGTGTTAACGAGTCCCTTGGCACGCAACGTCCCCGTGGCATCGATGAGGACCGCGTACGGCAACTTGGCTACCTGGTAGAGCACGCCGAGCTCGGTCGAAAGCAGGTAGGGAGTATCCCCCAATCGCTCGCGCTCCACGAACGGCCGATGTTCCGCGGGATCACCGTCACTCGCGAGCACGACACGCGCGGGCGGACGCTCGGTCGCCGCCAATCGGGTCACGACCGGCAACAACGTCTTGCAGACCGGACACGTCGGCGACAAAAAGAACAGGAGCGTGCTACGCCCGCCGTCATCGGCACCGCCGATCCGGACGGCGCGCCCTCCAAGATCCTCGAGGGTCGCGGGTGGAGCGACCTCGCCAACGCGAAGACCGCCCGGTGTCACCAGTGCGCCGACCGGAAACACGCGCTCGTGCAGGAGGCCGATCTGGCGAACAAGGGCCACCACGACCGCGATCAGCACCAGCACGGCCAGCCACAGCAAGACGTTCGACACCAGGAGCGCTTGCGTCATTCGGCCTCCCCGGCTGGATACAGATGCGGTCGGAGACGCTCCCATTCGGCCAGCAACCGATGCCCTGCATCCCAGGCCAGCGCAAACACGCCGACGGCACAGAGCATCGTGAGCCAATCGACCCACAGCAGCGCGCGATCACGCACGGGCGTCAGGATAAAGAGCGCCACACCCGCGAGCACGAAGTTGCGCGCGAGCAGCCATTCGCTGATCGGCTGCCGCGATCCTGGACCGCCACAGCCGCAATCGATCGTGCGCCGCCCGCGCGCGAGGTTCAGGCTGATCGCCGCCGAATAGATTGCCAGCAATACCAGGGCACCGCGCGCAGCCTGCGTACCCCAGACCGGCGACAGCAACCCGACCGGCAACAGCAGCCCGACCGGCAACAGCAGCCCGACCGCCACGACCGACTCCGCACCCAACGTCACCCCTGCCGCAGCAGGCACCAGCGCATCCGGCACGACGCGATAGATGCGAAGCGTCTCCCGAAACAGTCGAAAGTCGCTGGCCTTGTGGAGCGCCGCGCTCGCGAACACCAACGCCAACGACGCTCGGAACGTCAGATGCAGCAGCGGATCCTGAATGATCGAGGCCATCATCCCGCTCACGGCACGACGATGCCTGCTCCCGCGATACCCACCTCGTCGAGATCACGAAGGTGCCGCCCACTCGTGGCATCGTAGACCCCGACGGCGCCAATCTCGCCGTGGCGCATGAAGAGCAGCGGTGCGTCGTCCTGCGTCACGGCGATACTGTGCACGCCCGGATTCGGCAGCACCGCGCCGAGAAGCCAATCCATCCAACTACCACGCGCGACGTCCATCTGCGGGCGCAGGAACGCGGGCAGCAACGAAGCGGCCTGGATCGTGCGCACCCGCGCACGCGCCTTCACGTCGTAGACCCAGACCTCCGCCCCCGGATCCTTGTGCGAACCCCTCTCACCCTGATGGACCAGCACGTACAGCTGCCCGGTCCCCCGATGGAACGCCGAATGGCGCGCGCCGCCGATCCGCCACTTCTGGTTCCGCTGCGCCTCGTCGAATAGCGACCACCGGGCCGCAACGACTGGTCTCTCGCCCGAGAAGTCGATCTCGTGCAGATAGCCTTCGAACGATGCGAACAGCCACCGTGCGCCGTCTCGGGCACCCTTATCGTGAAGGGGATCGTCGATGACCTCGAAAAAGGGATCGCTCGCGACCTGGCGTTGCTCGTGCCCCTGCTCGTCCAGCTGGAGCTCCAGGGCCGTTCCGTCGCCGCACAGGGTCCCGAAGCTCCGGGAGCCGGTCGGGTACACGAGGGCACACCCGGCGATGACGATTTCCTCGACGAAACGCCGGGTCTCGAGATCGACGATCGAGACCGAGTTGGACGGATCCTGATTGAAGATCGCGAGAAACCGCTGGTCATCCTCGAGGCCGACCAGTGCGACACCGTGCCCGACCTCCGCCGAACGCGGGGGAATCTCGATCTCGCCCTTCACGTCGAGGGTCACGGCATCGTAGATCGTAACGAAGTCCCGGCGCGCACCACGGTGCCCACGCTCGTAGACCGGCTCGACCACGTAGAGTTCGTTGCGTGCCCGACTGAGCAACGGTGGGCGGCCACTCGGACCCCAGGTCGCGTCGACGATGCCGAGGACCTGCCCGGTGTCACCGTCAAAGAGCTTGCTGTGCCGCAACACGACATCGGGCAGCCATACCTGATGCGGCGCGGGGGGAGGCAGTGTGAGCGATACTCCGGTCTCGTCAGGCTCGAGTTCGGCGCGCGCCCCGGAGACCGCACCCGCGCCGACCAACGCGCCGAGTCCAATCGCCACGACCAAAGATACCGAGAACGGCATTCCCATCGAATCGCATATCCGCACAGCTCGCTCCGGGTCGTCAAGCGCTGCGCATGAGACGGCCAATCCGGCCCGCCTCAGCTGGACGGCCCGAACGACTCCGAGTGAATCCGCTCCAGAACGACTCCGCGCTCCGCCAGGGCCTGCCGCATCGCCGCCATGAAGCCCGTCGGCCCGCAGAGATAGAACGCCGCCTCGAGATCCGGCAGCAACCCCTCGAGCAATGGGCCGTCCACCCGTCCGGTGGAATCGTAGTCACGGCCCTCGACATCCTCGGCACGCGGCCGGCTGTAGGCGACATGCACCCGGGTGTGCGGCACGGCGGCCGCAACGCGCCGTACCTCCGCCGCGAGGGGATGGGATCGGCCATCGCGAGCACCATGCACGAACCACACGGGCCGGCCATCCGTGCGGTTCGAGAGTGCATGCAGCATGCTGACCATCGGCGTCACACCCACCCCGGCGCTGACCAGCACGACTGGTCGGGCGTGCGTCACATCGAGGGTGAACTCACCCTGCGGATCACGTGCGCTGATGATGGCGCCGACCTCGACGTGATCGTGGAGATGACGAGACACCAGTCCCTGAGGATGACGTTTGACCGTAATCCGATAGCGCGGATCCCCAGGGCGACCCGAGAGCGAATAGGTGCGCGCGACCGGCGCCGTCTGACCGGGCACCTCGAGCTCGATGGGCAGGTACTGTCCCGCTACGAAGCCCGCGGCCGGCGCGCCGTCACGCGGTTCGAACACGAAGGAGACGACATCCTCGCTCTCGCGCTCTTTGGCGACCAGCCGAAGCTCGCGGATGGTATCGCCCGAGGCATCCCAGCGGAGGGGCAGCGCGCGCTCAGAATCGACGACCTCGTCAATCGAGATCTCCACGATCCGGCGCGCGCCTGGAAACGTGTCGGCGTCGGCTGGCTCCCACTCGATCGTGGCGCGCCCGGTGATCTGCAGAAAATCACCACGCGCGAAGTCGACGAACAACAGGCCGACGTGCGGATCCAACAACAGATTGCCGATCGTGTTGAAGTGATTGTTTCCGGCGTAGTCTGGAAAACGCAATCGGCGCTCATCATCGACGACCACGAACCCCGGCGCACCCCCGCGATGCGAGGCGTCCATACCGAACGTGGGGCTCTCCCCCGCCCCTCGATATCCCGTCGCGATGAAGAAGGTGTCGGCATCGACGATCATCTGCCGATGCCGGGGTGACAGCGATGCAGACGCGCGCCGCGGCGCGTCTGCCGGACGCCCGGATCCGACCCGCCATTCCCGTGGATGAATGTACTGCGGACAATTGCCGTACGCTTGGTCCACCGCCAGCGTCACGTTCGCATCGCCGGCCTCGGCGACGCGGCCGTTCACGCGATTGCGGCGGCGCGTATGGAGCTCGATGCCCAGAAGCCCGATGTCGGCACCAGGCACGAATGCGCCGGCGAGCGCGTCGCCCCGATGCGGCACGGCCCCGAGCACGAGTGACGTGGGCTCGGGCGACGACATGAATCCCGGTTCGCCCCCGAGCATCGTCACCCACGGACGCCCCGCCGGGTCGCGTGCCGCGGCCACGACATAGGGCAGCGCCGCATAGAAGACACGATGCCCTTCGGGAAGCAGCGGGCGAACCACCTGGCGGGCCCACGGCTCGATCTCTTCGCGCACCCCGAGACGGGTCTGGACCTGCTGCTCCCCTGGATGAAACGGTGAGGACTCTGTCCGCGTCGGAACCATCGTCAACCATCGCAAGCATCGCGGACGAAATTCAAGGGGAGCATTCAGCCCCCCTGGATCACGGTAGCTTTTCTCACGCCACATTGCAGAGTTACGCGGCAGGCGACCGCGCGCATCCAACATCAGGGCGAGCGTTTCCCGCGGCACGGGGAATCGTGTAGCTGAGGATCTCAGTGGACGCCTTTCGCTATTCGGACACTGTCTTCCCGATCCGGGACGACATCGTCGCCGCGAACCGCACAACTTGGGAGCGGATCGCACACGCCGGATCGTGGTGGACGGGCGCCGAACGGATCGCGATCGCCGCCGAGACCCGGAACGCGCGCTCGTGCCAGCTCTGCCGAGCGCGAAAGCAAGCGCTATCGCCGAACGCCGTTCAGGGCGAGCACGACGGCGGCGCCGCCACGGTACTGCCCCCGACCGCCGTCGATACCGTGCACCGCGTCGTCACCGACCAATCTCGGTTGTCGCGCGAATGGCTCGAGACGCTGGCCCACGCCGGCCTTGCTGACGGGCACTACGTCGAGCTTCTCGGCGTCGTCGTCGCGATCGTGAGCATCGACGCCTTTCACGGAGCACTCGGACTCCCACCGGAGCCGTTGCCGGAGCCCGTCGCGGGCGAACCGTCTGGCTATCGGCCCTCGGGCCTCGACGCGAACGAGGCTTGGGTCCCCATGCTCGGCTCGAAGCCAGAGAGCAGTGCGGAGGGCGATCTCTTCCCGCCACTCCCACAGGTACCGAACGTGCTCCGCGCCCTGAGTCTCGTGCCCGACGCCGTGCGCTCCCTGAACGAGTTGAGCGCGGCGTACTATCTGCCCGTCGTCGAAATCGCCGATCCGAGCGCGGCGGGCGGCCGCGCCATCTCGCGCCCGCAAATCGAACTCATCGCCGCCCGTGTCTCGGCGCTGAACGAATGCTTCTACTGAACATCGTCCCACGCACTGCTGCTCCGTGCGAGCGGCGAGATTCAGGGCCAGACACTCGACGTCCAGGCGGTGCGGGACAATCGCGCAGCCGCTGACAGCGGCGTCCCCAACGCCGAGGCGCTTCTCGCCTGGACGGACGCGGCGATCGCGCACGACGACGTCGCAACCGCGCACGCACGCGCACGTGTCGTGGAGGCCGCGGGCGCCGAGGCGGCGGTGGACGCGGCAGCCATTATCGGCAACTTCGAGCGCATGACGCGAATCGCCGACGGCACCGGCATCCCGCTTGATCCTCCAATGAACGCGTTGGGGACTGAGATTCAGCACGACCTCGGACTACGCAGCTTTGGCTCGGCCGCAAACACGGCCGAACCGAGCGCCTGGGTAAGCGCCGGCGCCAAGCTCCTGGCACCGGTCGCGCTCCGGCTGATGCCGTTGGCCGCCAAGCTCGTCCGCTGGCGCACCTGAGCCACTCGCAAGCCGGCGCGCTCCGGAACGCGAGCAAACCAGCCCCTGGGCACGTGCGAATCCCCGACCAGACCGCGTAGAGACACGCGAGCTCCCTGGCGTTTGACCCTCTCCGCGTCACGCGTTGCACGGCACCAGGCTGCCTGCTATTTTGAGAGGGCTGGCCGTCTGACACGAGGATCCCCCCGGGAGCCGTCCCCCACGGCATCGTCCCTTGTCACAGCATTCAAGCGGCACGAGGCGAAAAATCGTGTTCTTGGCTACGCGTTTGCATCTGTGAACATCAGCAGGATCGCTCGACGATCCGGAACGAGGAAGATTTGGCAGCCGTTGCGACTTCACGGGCGCGTGTGCAGCTCCGCCGTGCACTGGAGGCTCACCTCACGGCGTTGGGCTACACGCTCACGACTACCCGCCCCGGCACGCCGGTCCCCGAAATTGCGCGTCTGAATCCGCTGCGGAGTAGCGTCGTCTATGCGGAAACGGTGCTCCGGAGTGATCTCGATCGACCAGCCTGCCACGAACGGCTGCTCTTTTTTTCGCAGCGCCGTACGCGCCGTCGGAGCAGCATCCCCTTCTTCGTCGGTGTGGCAGAAGCCGATCACGACGCCCTGGAAACTCTGCTGCAGAAGCTCGACATTCACGGCTTCGGACGCGGCAGTCAGGTCCAGATCGTCCCCCTGGCGATCGAACCCCCGGCCCGAGCCAAACCGGCGAAGCGCAGCCGCAGTCGTTGAACCTTGCCGTGTGCTCCGAGCCGTACGGGAGCGCACCGCGGCGGACACGACACCGCCACGGGTGACGCCGCATGGTGACGCATGACGTCGTACTGATTCCCGGCGACGGGATCGGACCCGCCATCAGTACAGCCGCGACACGGGTGCTCGCGGCCGCCGGCGCCCCGGTGTCGTTCGCCGAGCACCACGCCGGCCTACTTGCGCTCGAGGCCAACAAGGACGTCCTCCCCACCGCGACCCTCGATGCGATCCGCGCGACGCGGGTCGCGCTCAAGGGTCCCTGCACAACGCCGGTCGGTACCGGCTTCAAATCGGTCAACGTGCAGCTGCGCCAAGCGCTCGACTTGTACGCCGCGGTCCGACCCGTCCGTAGCCTTGCCGGTGTCCCAACGCGCTTTGAGGGCGTGGATCTGGTCGTCTTTCGTGAGAACACGGAGGGGCTGTACTCCGGGGTCGAGAACGAAATCACGGAGGGCGTCGTGACCTCCCTCAAAGTGTGCACCGAGCGAGCCAGTACACGGATCGCCCACGCTGCGTTCACGTACGCCCGCGAACGCGGCCGCAAGAAAGTCACCGTCTTTCACAAAGCCAACATCATGAAGTTGACCGATGGCCAGTTCATCCGCTGCGCCAAGGCGGTACGCGATGCGAGCTACACCGACATCGCGTACGAAGAATTGATCATCGACGCCGCCTGCATGCGGCTGGTTCAGGATCCCACCCGCTTCGATGTCCTGTTGATGGAGAACCTCTACGGCGACGTCGTCTCGGATCTCTGCGCGGGGCTCGTTGGTGGACTGGGCGTCGTCCCAGGAGCCAACATCGGCACCGAGACCGCCGTCTTCGAGGCCGTCCATGGCTCCGCGCCCGATATCGCCGGGAAGGGCATCGCCAATCCGATGGCCCTCCTGATGAGTAGCGTGATGATGCTGAACCACCTGGCCGAGACACGCCACGATCCCGCCTGCGCGACCGCCGCGACGGCGATCAAGACCGCGTACGACCGAGCCCTGGCCGACGGCGCCAAGACGGCAGACCTCGGCGGGACCCTGCGCACCGACGCGTGGGCCGACGCCGTCATCGCACGGCTACCCTAGCACCCACGCGCAAAAGCCGCCGCGCGGGCTTGGTGCCCACGGTGGCCGCATGATAGCCACAGTGTCTGTGGGGTGAGGCTTGCGATGAGGAGGGGCGAATGAACCGGAACCGTCAGTTCGGCGTTCCGTTGGCCGCGCTTGCGGCCTGCGTGCTGGTCGGGTGCAGTATGCACGTCGAGTCCGTCAGCCGGCAGTCGTTCAGCCTGAAGGGTCGGGTCGCCATCCTTGGGCAGCTCTCGCGCGAGCAGATGGAACTGTTCATTCCGCTCTACATGAAGGCGTTCCCGCACCAGGCGGTCGTCGAACGCCAAGATCTCGTGACGGTCCTCGCCGAGCAAGACCTTCCGCAGCGCAGGCTTCGCCCAGAAACCCATGCCAAACTCCGCCGGATTCTCGGTGTCACGGCCATCGTCTACCCGAACTACACCCCGAAGGATCCTGGACAGCTGTCCATCAAGGTGATCGATACCGAGTCGGGGGAGATCGTGGCCGCGATCCTGGTGACGCGCGAGGTCGAGCCGTGGCTCGGCACGCGAGCCTCGGTACGCAAGATGATCTACAAAGGCATCGACGCGCTGCGTACGGAGGGCAACCGCGACGCCAGCGCGGGCTGGAGCCTCTGGTAGGGCGCCCGACTCACGAGCGCCGCGGCAACGCCGAGCTTCCGTTCGAGCGCCGCTAACACCAACTGCTCGAGCGTCCGCTCCTCGGTCACCGAGTAGATCTCGACGCGCGTGCTGGTCGACAGCAGGGCCTGATAGGTGATCTTCATCTTCTGTTGGCGCGCCGAGCGGAAGATATACTCCCCGTCGACCGCCGTCAGATTCGACCAGCGAATCTCAAGATCCATGTCGGCCAATACGGTCGCGATCGCGTCGCGCACGTCGCCAGCCGCCGCCGTGAACTCGACGGCCATCGGCGGACGAAACATCGTCTTGCGTCCCCACTGCGACGGCGCGATCTTCGAGGCGTGTGGCGAACACGCCCCCGCGAAGAGCAGCACCCCTACCGCCACAACCGCAGCCTTGCGGGCTTGACCCATCTTGGCAAGAGAATACCGTGCGCCCGCCGCGGATGCTAACCGCGAGGACGGCGCCGCGGCGGCCGTCCCGAGCCGGTCGAAGTCGCGGAGACCAGAGAGCGAAGAACGCCCTCTGCCACAGCCGGAAGCGCAAACTTCAGAGGAGCGAGGCGATGACACTCGACCGCAGCAGCATCAAAACCGTCGCGGCGAACGGACTCGATTTCTCCTACTATGAGTTGGGGACGGGCCCGCTGGCTCTTTGCTTCCACGGCTTTCCCGACTCGCCCGAGAGCTGGGCCGACCTCCTCCCAGACCTGGCCGACGCCGGGTATCGTGCCGTGGCGCCGTTCATGCGCGGCTATCCTCCCACGAGCATCCCCGTCGACGGCGACTACTTCGGCGACGTGCTCGGCGACGACGTCCTCGCACTGATATCCGCCCTCGGTGGGGAGTCAGCGGTGTTGATCGGCCACGACTGGGGCGCGTCGGCGGTTTACGCCGCAACCACGAGAGCACCCGAGCGAGTGCGGAAGCTCGTCGCAATGGCCGTGCCGCAGCCATCAGCCCTGCTGCCGACGCCGGGCCTCCTCTGGGGCGTCCGGCATTTCCTCGAGTTCCAGCGTCGCCAGCACACGGTCGACAGGATCAGGACCGACGATCTGGCCTTTCTTCGCAGCATCTACGCGCGCTGGTCGCCCAACTGGACACCTGCGGATCACGAGTTCGACGGCGTGCGAGCATGCTGGCAAACGCCAGGCGCGATCGAAGCGACGCTCGGCTACTATTGGAGTTTTGTCGGCAGCGGATTCGGCGCACGTAGCCGCGCCTTCTCGAAGTCCCTTGCTCGGAAAGTCGATGTGCCGACACTGGTCGTCGTCGGCGAGGCCGACCACGCCATACCAGCCACGGCCTTCCCGCGCGCCGCGCGGTGGTTCACCGGACCGTATCAGCTCCTGACCGTGCCGCGAGCAGGCCACTTCGTCCATCGCGAGGAACCCGCGCACGTCAACGCCGCCGTCCTCGAATTCCTAGGACGTGCCGCCTGACCTGGGCGCCGGCCGCTTTCCAGTCGCGCGGCGAGAATGCTACGGTCCCGGCCATGGACATCCTCGAGCACTTCATGGCGTACGCAGCGGCCTTCGAAGAAACCTACAAAGACGACGACTGGAGCAGGCTCAGGCAATACTTCACCGACGACGCGGTCTACGAAGTCGTGTCGGACTCGATCGGGTGCACGATCACGGGGCCCGACGCCATCTTCACCGGCATCAAGAAATCACTCGACGGCTTCGATCGAAAGTTCGCGGGCCGCGTCATCGCGCTCAAGGGCGCACCCGAGGTCGACGGCGATGCCTTCGGGGTGGGCTGGACGGTGACGTACACGAAGGACGGCGTTGCGCCGTTCGTCCTTCCGGGACACACGGGCGCTGCCTATCGCAACGGCAAGATCGCGCGCCTCACCGACTCGTACGAACCGAGCGTCAGCGTCGATACGGCGACGTGGATGCAGAAGAACGGCATGACCTTCGACGGCTCGTACGTCTGAGTCTGCTACTTGATAGCCAGGGCTGAGGCCGCGTCGTCGGAGTAACCCGAGCGAGGCGTACACTCACGCTCCGGAAAGCCCCCATGCCGACCGGCAAGACCTTTCACCCACGTGGCGATGGCCTGGCGTGCCTCGGGCACGCTCTTCCCCGCTCGAGGCGCCGCGACTGCGAACCGCAGGGTCGAATCCGCCGCGTAGGCGTAGCCGGCGAGCGCGACCACCCCGCCATCGGTGACGACCAACGTCCCGGTCTTCGCGACCAACGCCCCCGCGGGCTGACGAGCCAAGCCGGGCAACCAGCGCAACGTCCCCGAGTTGCACCCACTCACGGCGAGCAACTCGGCAACATCGATCCCCTCCCGTTCACAGACCGCGGCTAGATCGACAAGCAGGCGTACGATCGCGCGCACGGGGAGTCGATTGGCCCCGAGCCCCGACAAGGTCGCCAACCGGAGACTCGATGGTGGAAAGTCCCAGCGCACAGCGAGCGCCGCGCCGACTTTCGGCGCTGCCCCGATCGAAGCTTCGAAGCGCTCGATGTCGTTGTTCGAGTGCACATTCAGCCGCTTGAAAATGCGCACGAGGGGATTCGACCGATGGCTTGCCAACATCCGATCCGGGATCAATCCGGTCGCGTAGCGCACCCCCCCAAGGACGGCGATACGCGCAGGCGTGGCCCCGCCACGCATGCGCGCCGCCGAACGTTGCCAGGTCTTTCGCATCTCGTCATTCCACCGCTTCGGGTCGAGCGCCGCGCGCAAGCCGACGGCCATCGACGAGGCGCGCTTCACGGGATCGCGCTGACGCCGCTCCGAACCACCTTCCCACCCGATCCAGAAGCGATCGTCGACCACGAGGGCGCCCGTGACCGTGCGCAGCCCCGCGTCAAGCAACGCCTGCGCCACCAACATCCCATTCTCGACGTGGAAATCGGGATCGCCACCTCCAACGACGAGCAGATCACCGTCAAGCACGCCGGAATCTGGATCGAAGGCCCCCGCGGCACCGAACGCCGTCTCGAAGCGATGCCGGCTGCCGAGCTGCTCGAGCGCCACCAGCGTCGTCGCCAGCTTGACGACCGACGCGGGATTGATCGGCTCATCGGCCCGCACCGACGTGACGTCGTTGCCGGCCATCGTCTCCACGTGCCAGACGAGCGGCACCTCGGCGCCCGCGCTCATCGCCGTGAGTACGCTTCCCACCAGCAGCGCGCCCGCGATACCGAATCGTCCCCTACGCCGCACTGCACACCTGCTCGTACACCGCACTGCGCACCTGCTCGTACTCGCACGACACGCCGGCCTCGGGGAACACGGCGCCTTGGGAAGCGACCATCCGCTCTTCAATGGACTGTGACCGCCGACCCGTCAAGGTAAGACGACGAGCCAAGCGCGCACACGCGCGCCTCATGCCCCCCTCGCTCCGAAGATCGCCCCGGGCTATATCCACCAGGTCGATGGCCGAGCCACCAGCAGCGGAGAACGCTTCGGCCCAGGTCTCGTGGCGCGCAAGCCCGTGGTACATGCTGGCAGTCATCACCGCCGTGAATGCCGTCAACTGGGCTGACCGGCAGGTGGTACCCATCCTGTTTCCTGGCATTCGCAGCGAGCTCGGGCTCACCGACACCGAACTCGGCATCGTCGGAGGCCTGGCCTTCTCTTTCGTCTACGCCATCTCGTCCTTCGGATTCGGCTACGCTTCGGACCGCACCATCCGGCGGAACATCATCATCGTCGGGCTCATCGTATGGAGCGCAGCAACGGCCGCGAGTGGGCTCGCGACCAGCTTCGCTTCCCTGTTCGCGGCACGCTTCTTCACGGGCATCGGCGAGGCCAGCCTCTATCCCGCCACCATGTCGCTCATCGCCGAGCGCTTTCCGGTCACGAAACGCGGACGCGCCATGGGCATTTTCGGCGCAGCGGCAGCCGTCGGCGCTGGGCTCGGCATTGGGCTCGGCGGATATCTCTCCGAGGCCCTGGGCTGGCGAAACGTGTTCTTCCTGTATGGGAGCACGGGTCTGATCCTCGTGCCACTGCTGGCGAGCGTCCCCGAGGCTCGCCGCGACACCACCGCCGCATCAGCCGAGCCGCCGATGCGCGTCCTCGGCGAGTTGATCCGCGACCGGCGTCTGCTCATGGTGTGGACGTCCGGCATGATGATGATCGCTGGCGGGTTCGGGTACGCCTCGTGGATCCCCTCGCTCTTCGTACGCGAGCGCGGCTTCGACGTCGCGCAGGCGGGAATCCTCTTTGGCGTTGCGGCATTGATCGGCGGCATGGCCGGCAGTCTCCTCGGCGGTGTCTATGCCGATCGTTTCCGCCGCCGGCGTCTGGCTGGAGAACTCGACCTGTCGATGATGGTGGCCCTCATCGCCATGCCGCTGGTCGCGATCGTCCTCGTCGCCGAGACTCTACCGGTGCTCGCGGTGGCCGGCATTCTCGGCCCGGTCGCTATCTACGCATTCTTTCCTCCGCTGCAGACGGTGCTCACCGAGATCGTCCCGCAACATCGACTGGGTCTCGCCTATGCGATCAACATTCTCTTCCTCGCAGGCATCGGACAGGGGATCGGCCCCTTCGTTGTCGGCCGATTGTCGGACGCCACGGGAAGCCTGACGACCGGCCTCGCGATCCCGATCTTCGCCATGGGCATCGCGAGTGCCCTCGCCTTCGCCGCCGGGCGGGTCGTTCGTCGGGGTGCGCCCGAGGAGACCGCCACGAGCGCGGACAGCGCCCCATAGATGGCTCGTCCGCGCGAACCGGACGCGCGCTTCGTTCCGAGCTCCCGACGCCGACTGACCAACCGCGCCCGGACGCCTACTCTCCCTCGGGCCAGCGTTCGTAGGCGATGGCCTTGCAGTGCTCGTACTTCTCGCCGCACGCGTCCTGACATGCTTGCCACCGCGACGTCTCAGCTATCGGAATCTTCTTGCAGGTCTTGTTCGTACACCTCGTCCAGGCGCCCCGACAGCCGGCGATCGTCTCATCGCGAATCCGCCGGAGCTGCGCTTCCATCTCTTCAACGCGTCGCTCGACCTCCTCGCGCTGATCGGCCGGTATCTGGGTCTGGGCGTGCACTCCGGTGCCAAGCCAAAGCCCCACCGCGATCGCGCCCACCATTCGCAACAATCGACCTCGCATCGTCCCCTCCAGCAAGCGTTGGATCCTGGTTCGCCGCGCGTCTCTCGTCAAGAGACCAGTCCCGACGCCTCTCCCGCGAGCGCCACCTGCGCGGCGCTCGCCAGACGCTCCACCTCGACCAGACTCGCATCGAGCCGGGCGCGGTTCAGTCGCGGCACGAGCGCCTCCCCACCAGCGTGCGTCAACATCTGGTCGAGACGGGTCCGAAGCTGTCGCAACGTCCAGGGAAGCATGTCGCCGAGGGCTACCCGATCGTAGTCCATGATCGTCTGTCGTTCCCCGGAGCGATCGATATAGTGATAGTGCGGCTCGCGTTCGAACATGTCGAACCGGAGGTACTCGTGGCCGTCTTCACCGACCACGTGGATCGACACGCCGTTGTCCTCGACGGTGTCGCCCTTGATGTTGGCCTGGATCTCCTCCATTGCCGCGCCCGTGTAGTTCGCCGCAAGGTCCGCGTCGTTCAACAACCGATACTCGACACCAAACGACAACGCCCCGGCCTCGACGTAGGTCGTATGCTCCGCATCCGGTGGAATCGGCGGGACCGTATAGACCGTGCCACTCATGGCGCGACGCCCACGCCCTCATCGAATCGCGTCGGCATGTGCGTGTCGGGAAAGCGATAGAAGTCGACTGCGTTGTCCCACAGGATCTTCCGCTTGCTCTCCGCCGACAGGCGCTCCTGACCGAGAAAAGTCTGGACGGCGAGCGGGTACTTCGAGTCCGGGTGGGGAAAATCGGTTTCGAACAGGATACGGTCGTCACCGAGTTCTTCGATCGTGTGGTAGACGAGTCGCTCGTCGCATTCCGTCGTCACCCAACAGTTCTGTTTGAAATAGTCGATGGGCTCCCGGGTGCACGCCGGGGTCTCGAGCCAACCGGCCAGCTCGACATGCTCCTCGATGCGATGCAGCCAGGCGGGCAACCACGCCGACCCAGCCTCCATGTACGCCACGCGCAAGCGGGGAAAGCGCTCGTATACGCCATTCACGATCATCGAGAGCATGGCCATCTGCGCTTCCATCTGGTGTACACACGCGTGCCACTCGACGAAGGTCTCGAAACGATCGGCGCCCGCCGATGGTCCGTTCAGCCCCATGAACTCGTGCGTGGAGAAGGCGACGTCGAGGTCTTGCAGAACCTCGTAGAGCGGATCGTAGTAACGATCGCCGAGCGTGCGGTGATTGAATGGGTTCGGCCGCGCCCAGAAGCAACGCGTGCCAAGATGCTCGTACGCGTAGCGCACCTCGTCCACCGCGCGGGTGATATCGTTCAGCGGCACGGGCCCGGCTGCGAGCACCGTGCCACCGGAGGTCTCGCGCATTTCCGCGGCCCAGCGATTGTACGCCCGCGCCATGGCCGCCTGTAGGTCCGGATCGATCCCGTCCAGCCACATGTCGTAGCCGGGACCGTAGAGCACCATGATGTCGACACCTTCGACCCGCATCGACTGCGCGACCGCGGCGCCGTCGAACCCCCGCGTGACGACCTCGCCGTACTTCGCGACCATCGCCTCGGTCGTCCACCGTACGGCCTCCTGCTGGCGCCCGTAGAGGGTCTTGTGGCTTTGCGTGTAGCGGCCGTCGACGATGGCGGGCCGGAAGCGGTCCATCCCTTCGAACGGTTGGCGCCACGACACGCGCCCGGTGTAACGCGTGTCGAGAAAGCGCTCCCAGAGATCGCGCGGCTCGACGACATGCGCGTCCGCGTCGAAGATCTTGTAGCCGTTCCGCATGTTACGACCTCTCTCGACGGACGAAGCTTCCGTCTTTCATGACGATGGTGGGGTTGTCCGGCACGCCGAGCACAGCGATCTCGGTGCTCGGATCGCCCTCGACGACGATCAGATCGGCCAGCTTCCCCGGAGCGATGGTCCCGAGTTCATCGCCCATGCCCATGCACTCGGCACCATGCACCGTCGCCCAACGCAGGACCTCGAGCGGCGCGATCCCCGCCTCGTCGACGTAGAGCTCGAGCTCGCGAACGTAGTCGCCGTGCGGCGTCATCGCCGTGCCCCAGTCGTCGCCGACCATCAACTTCATCCCGGCCGCTGCCGCCTCGGGCAAGATCGCGCACATGTGCTCATAGTCGCGCCGCATCGCCTGAAAGAACGGCTCGTTCTCCTGCCCCCCACCCTGCCCCCTGACCGTCGCCAGTAACGCCTTGGGCAGATAGAGGCTCGGACAGACGTACACGCCTGCCTCCACAATGGCGTCAATGCACTCGGAGTCGAGCTGGTCCACGTGGTCGAGCACATCGACACCGGCGCGCACGCAACGGAGGATCTCCGTTTTCGCAGTCACGTGGCAGCGAATCTTCTTGCCACGATCGTGTGTCGCCTCGACCGCCGCCTCCAGCTCCGCGTCGTTCATCGAAATGAACTCCGAACCGTACAGTAACGCGTGCCCACTGTCGGCGAAGATCTTGATGATCTCCGCCCCCTGTTTGATCTCCTGGCGCACGGCTTTCCGGAACTCGTCGGCGCCGTCACAGATGCGCTGGCTGCCCTCCGCTCCGATACGCCACCACCAGTACTCGGGAAGGTCGTTCGAGTCGCCGGTCGTAATCAGCCAGCGGCCGCTCGCCATGATCCGCGGCCCCTCGACGATACCGTCGGCGATCGCGACCTTCAGTTGAGCATCGAGCGCCTCCCCGACGGCCGCGCCAATGACGCTCGTGAA
>JAJCZP010000257.1 GCA_029262315.1 Deltaproteobacteria bacterium
GGAGGGGACAGAGATGGTGATGCCGGGCGACAACGTCCAGATGACGGTGAAGCTGATTACGCCGATCGCGATGGACGAAGGGCTGCGATTCGCCATTCGCGAAGGCGGCCACACCGTCGGCGCCGGCGTCGTCGCCAAGATTCTCGAGTGATTCTCGAGTAGAGAGTAGCGTGTGAACGACAAGATCCGCATACGCCTTCGGGGCTACGATCATCGACTGCTCGATCAGTCGGTACGGGAAATCGTTGATACTGTGCGACGCACGGGTGGGCGCGTAGCTGGCCCGATTCCTTTGCCGACGCAGATCCAGCGATTCACCGTCAACTCGTCGCCTCACGTCGACAAGAAGTCACGCGACCAGTACGAGCAGCGCACCCACAAGCGCCTGCTCGACATTCTGGACCCGACCCAGCAGACGATCGATGCGCTTGGCAAGCTCGATCTGGCTGCCGGCGTCGACGTCGAGATCAAGCTGCAGTGAGGACGTAATGCTCAGCGGGCTCATCGGGAAGAAGATCGGCATGACGCAAGTGTTCACCGACGAGGGGAGCCTCGTGCCGGTGACCGTCATTCAGGCCGGGCCATGCACCGTGGTGCAGACCAAGACGGTCGCGCGCGATCGCTACGAGGCCGTGCAGGTCGGTTTCGGTGCGCAGAAGGGCTCCCGAGTCAGCAAGGCGATGCGCGGTCACGTCGGGAAGGCGACCAAGGAAGCCTTCCGGGTTCTTCGCGAGTTCAAGTCCACCGGCGATGCCGAGGCGACGCTCGATCCGGGCCATGATGTGCGGGTCGCGGATGTGTTCAAGGCCGGTGATGTCGTCGCCGTGACCGGCGTGAGCAAGGGTAAGGGTACGGCAGGTGTGCTCAAGCGCCATCACTTTGCCGGCTTTCCGGGTTCGCACGGTACGCATGAGTACTTTCGTCACGGTGGCTCGATCGGTAACCGTTCGTACCCGGGGCGCGTCTTCAAGGGGAAGCGCATGGCTGGGCGGATGGGGAACGAGACGGTGACGGTGTCCCATCTCGAAATCGTCGAGGTACGTGCCGACGAAGATCTGTTGCTGCTGCGCGGTGCCGTGCCCGGCGCGCGCGGTGGGACGCTGCTCATTCGCAAGAGCGCCGATAGTCCGGTGGCGAGCAAGGGCTCTGAGGGAGGCGAGTGATGGCCGAGCTGAAAGCCCCCGTGTTCTCGCAGTCGCGCACCGAGGTCGGAACGGTCGATCTCGAGCCGGGTGTCTTCGCGGAACCGCTACGTCGCGGTCTTCTGGCTGACGTCGTTCGGATGCAGACCGCCTCGCGCCGCTCGGGGAATGCCTCCACCAAGGAGAAGGGCGACGTGCGGGGCGGTGGTAAGAAGCCCTGGCGTCAGAAGGGTACCGGTCGCGCGCGCGCCGGAAGCAATCGCTCGCCCCTGTGGTCGGGTGGTGGCACGACCTTCGGCCCGCACCCGCGTGACTACAGCTATCGGATGTCGAAGCAGGCGCGCCGGACGGCACTCAAGTCGGCCCTCGCCCAGAAGCTCCGCGAGGAGCGTCTCACGATTCTCGACAAGATCGAGCTCGAAGAGGCGAAGACCAAGCACTTCGTCGCGATGCTGAAGAATCTCGGGATCGACGATACGGTCCTGGTGGTCATCGACGGTCAGGACGATCCCATCGAGCGTTCCGCGCGCAATCTGCCATCGGTCAAGGTGCTGCGTGCGGGCGGTCTGAACGTCTACGATCTTCTTCGCTATCACCAGCTCGTCATGACCAGCGCCGCGGTCGGCGCCGTGACCAAGCGGATGATGGCGGGCGAAGAGCGGGGGGCGGAATGAGATCCGATCACGCTACGATCGAGGCGCCGCTCATCACCGAGAAGGGCACCTACGTCAACGAGATTGGCAACCAGGTCGTCTTTCGCGTGCGGCGGGGCGCCAACAAGATCGAGATCAAGCGCGCGGTCGAGAAGCTCTTCGACGTGAAGGTCCTGCAGGTACGGACCGCCACCGTGCTCGGCAAGTTCAAGCGCGTCGGGCGATCCTTCGGGCACCGGCCGACGTGGAAGAAGGCTTACGTCACCCTCGCAGAGGGTCAACGCATCGATTTCTTCGAGCAGGTGTAGATCCGTGGCAACTATCAAATACAAACCGACATCTCCGGGCCGCCGCTTCCGCAGTAGCTCGCGTTTCGAGGAGATCACGCGCGACCATCCGGAACGGAGCCTGGTCGCACCGATCTCGAAGAGTGGTGGGCGGAACAATCGCGGTCGTATGACCACGCGGCACCGCGGCGGCGGCCACAAGCGACGCTACCGTATTGTCGATTTCCGCCGCGACAAGGACAACGTGCCCGCGAAGGTGGCCGCGGTCGAGTACGATCCCAATCGGTCGGCCCGGCTGGCGCTCTTGCACTACGCCGATGGTGAGAAGCGGTACATCATCGCTCCGGTTGGCCTGAATGTGGGCGATCAGGTCATGGCGGGACCCGAAGCGGACATCAAGCCGGGCAATGCGCTGCCTTTGCGGTTCATTCCTCTCGGCACGATGATCCACAACATCGAGCTGCGCGCGGGCAAGGGCGGGCAGATGGTGCGCGGCGCCGGTGTCGCGGCCCAGCTGATGGCCAAAGAGGGTGACCACGCCCTGGTGAAGCTCCCGTCCGGCGAGCAGCGGCTCGTACGCGTCGAGTGCCGTGCCACCATTGGGCAGGTTGGCAACACCGATCATGAAAACGCTTCGCTCGGCAAGGCCGGGGCGACGCGGTGGCGCGGGAAGCGCCCGAGTGTTCGTGGTATAGCCATGAATCCCGTTGACCATCCGCATGGCGGTGGTGAAGGCCGATCCAAAGGGAACCATCCAATGACGCCGTGGGGATTGCCCACCAAGGGCTACAAGACACGGCACAACAAGCGCACGACACGATTCATCGTCATGCGCCGCAAGAAGCGATAGCCGAGGTCGTATACGTGGCACGTTCGATCAAAAAAGGCCCCTTCATCGACGAGCATCTCATCAAGAAGGTGCAAGCCATGAATGCCGCAGGTGAGCGCAAGGTTGCCAAGACCTGGTCGCGCCGCTCGACGGTCATTCCCGAGATGATCGGGCACACTTTCGCGGTGCACAATGGTCGCAAGTTCATTCCGGTGTTCGTGACCGAGAACATGGTTGGGCATAAGCTCGGCGAGTTCTCGCCGACCCGTACGTTCCACGCGCACTCCGGTGCTCGCAAGACCGAGGTCAAGAAGTAGCGGCGTGCGATAGGCGCGACGCGAAACGACGAGGATAGATCGACGTGGAGACCCAGGCGATTACACGGCATGTGCAGATCTCACCGCAGAAGGCGCGGTTGGTTGCGGACCTGATTCGCGGCAAGGCCGCCGAAGAGGCGATCGGCATCCTCGAATTCAGTCCTCGGCGCGCTGCGCGGATCATGGTGAAAACACTGCGGTCCGCGATCGCGAACGCCGAGGCGACACAGAACGTCGACGTCGATCGGCTGTACGTGAAGCGCGCGACGGTCGACGAGGGCAAGAGCCAGAAGCGTTTTCTGCCGCGTGCGCACGGGCGCGCAACGCAACTCATCAAACGCTCCAGCCACTTCACGATCGTCGTGGACGAGCGTTCGACACACTAGGCGGAGTACCGGGAGCATCGATGGGACAGAAGGTTCATCCAAAGGGGTTTCGACTCGGCATCATCGAAGGGTGGGAGTCCAAGTGGTACGCCCGGCGCGAGTACGCGACGATGCTCCACGAAGATCTCCGCATCCGCCAATTCATCAAGCGCCGGCTCTACCATGCGGGTCTCGCCAAGGTGGAGATCGAGCGGGCAGCCAACAAGGCCAAGGTGAACGTGCATACGGCCCGCCCCGGAATTGTAATCGGGAAGAAGGGCGCCGAGATCGAGAAGTTGAAGAGTGAACTGAACAAGCTCACCGGGCGGGAGTGTTTCATCAACATTCACGAGGTGCGCCGCCCCGATCTCGATGCGCAATTGGTGGCCGAGAACGTCGGGTTGCAGCTCGAGCGTCGCGTCGCGTTTCGCCGTGCGATGAAAGAGGCGGTCGCGCGCGGGATGCGGATGGGCGCGCTCGGCATTCGCATTCAGTCGTCCGGGCGGCTCGGCGGCACGGAAATCTCGCGCCGCGAATGGTACCGCGAGGGACGCGTGCCTCTGCACACGCTTCGGGCGGAGATCAGCTACGGATTCGCGCAAGCGTATACGACCTACGGTGTGATCGGCATCAAGGTGTGGATCTTCCGCGGTGAGGTGCTCACGCGTCAGGAAGAGGAGCAGCGCGCCGCCATCGGCGCGTAGCGCACTAAGGACGAAGCATGCTCGCACCCAAAAAACTCAAATTTCGCAAGCGATTCAAGGGACGGCGCGCCGGCCTGGCGTGGCGCGGCTCGGCCTTCGCTTTTGGTGATTTCGGGTTGCAGGCGACCGGGCGCGGATGGATCACCGCGCGCGAGATCGAGGCCGCACGGATCGCCCTCACGCGCCACATCAAACGTGGTGGCCGCGTGTGGGTACGCATCTTTCCCGACAAGCCACTATCCAAGAAGCCGGCGGAAACCCGCATGGGTAAAGGTAAGGGCAATCCGGAAACGTGGGTCGCCGTCGTGAAGCCGGGTCGCATGATCTTCGAGATGGAGGGTGTCGAGCGGAGCGTGGGCCTGGAAGCGCTCCGGCTGGCCGCGCACAAGCTCTCGATCCCCACCCAGCCTCGTATCCGCGCAGGAGTAGCTGGTGCGGCCTAGCGAAATCAGAGAGCTGGCCGAGGGCGAGTTCGACACGCGCCTGCGCGAGCTCGAGGAGGAGCTGTTCGGGCTTCGCCTCAAGCGGGCAACGGGCCAGCTCGAGAACCCAATGAAGGTGCGGGAGGTCAAGCGAGACCTAGCCCGCTTTCTGACTGTCAAGGAAGAACGTGAACGCGCGGGGGCGGCATGAGCGAACGTGGTAATCAGCGCATACGCACCGGCACGGTCGTCAGTAACCGCATGGATAAGACCGCGGTGGTGACGATCAAGCGGCGGGTGCAGCACAGCAAGTATCGGAAATTCCTGACGCGTCGGGCGCGCTACAAGGTGCACGACGCAGAGAATCAGTGCGAGGTTGGCGACACGGTCGAGATTGCCGAGTGTCGTCCCATCAGTCGCGACAAACGATGGCGTCTCAGCAAGATTACGGAGCGCGCGGCGAAGTAGTTCGCCGTACGGAGCGAGAGGTCCTGAGTCATGGTGCAAACCGAGAGCGTACTGGACGTTGCCGACAATTCTGGAGCGCGCAAAGTCCTATGCATCAAGGTCCTGGGCGGCAGCCGCCGCAGGTACGCCTCGATTGGCGATATCGTGGTCGTGTCGGTGAAAGAGGCGATTCCGAACGCCAAGGTGAAGAAGGGCCAGGTGATGAAGGCTGTCATCGTCCGGACCGCCAAGGAAATCGGGCGCGCCGACGGGTCGTATATCCGGTTCGACAACAACTCCGCTGTGCTGATCGACAATCAGCGCGAGCCAATCGGGACTCGTATCTTCGGGCCGGTGGCCCGCGAGCTGCGTGCGAAGCGTTTCATGAAGATCGTTTCGCTCGCGCCGGAGGTACTCTGATGCGGGCCGGAAGTGCGCGTGTCGATCGGCGTCTGCCGACGAGCATTCGGAAGAACGACACCGTCCTCGTGATTACCGGCAAGGAGCGCGGCAAGACCGGCAAAGTGCTGCGTATCCTGACCGAGCGTGGGCGGGTCATCATCGAGCGCCTGAACATGGTCAAGCGCAGCCAGAAGGGGCGCGGGCCGCAGCAGCCTGGTGGGGTCATCGAGAAAGAAGCTGCAATCGATCTCTCGAACGTGATGATCATGTGCGAGCGGTGCAATGCGCCGGCGCGGACCGGCTCACGCCGTCTCGAGGACGGGACTCGTGTGAGAGTCTGCCGGCGCTGCAAAGAGGATATCGACCGATGAGCGAGCCGTCGCGTTTGCGCGCCCGCTACCGTGACGAGGTGCGCCCGGCCCTGATGAAGGACCTCGCGTTCACGACACCGATGCAGGTCCCACGCCTGGACAAGGTCGTCCTCAACATGGGGCTCGGCGAGGCTGTGCAGAACGTCAAGATACTCGATGGGGCGGTGGAAGAGCTGAGTGTCGTTACGGGGCAGAAGCCCGTCGTGACACGTGCGCGACGCGCCATCGCGAATTTCAAGTTGCGCGAGGGAATGCCGATCGGGTGCATGGTTACGCTGCGCGGCGATCGCATGTACGAGTTCTTCGATCGCTTGGTGAATGTGGCCCTCCCCCGTGTGCGCGACTTTCAGGGACTCTCCGACCGCTCGTTCGACGGGCGGGGGAACTACTCGCTCGGCATTCGGGAACAAACCATCTTTCCCGAGATCGACCTCGATAAGGTCGACAAGGTGAAGGGCATGACGATCTCGGTCTGCACCACGGCACGCACGGACAACGATGCGAAGCTGTTGCTGCGGGCCATGGGAATGCCCTTCAGGGCGCAATAGGAATGCCTTTCACGGGGCTAATCGGATTGCCCTCCACGGGCTGGGTAGAAGCTAGGTTGAAGCTAGGCAGACGTTAGGAGTTTCGGTGGCAAAGACGTGTCTACGAGTGAAGGCGGTCCGCCGGCAGAAATACGGCGTGCGGCAGTACAATCGATGCCCGCTCTGCGGTCGCGCGCGAGCGTTCTATCGGAAGTTCCGCATGTGCCGGCTGTGCCTGCGAGATCTGGCGCGCAAAGGGCAGATTCCCGGGCTAGTCAAGGCGAGTTGGTGACCCCATGTCGATGACCGATCCCATTGCTGATTTTCTGACTCGGATTCGCAACGCGAATCACGGGCGCAAGCCGCGTGTCGACATCCCATGGTCGCGACTCAAAGAGGCGTTGGCGCGCTTGCTCATCGAGGAAGGCTACGTGGCCGACTGTGCCGTCGTCGGCGAAGGTGTGAGTAAGCTGATCCGCCTCAGCCTGAAGTATGACGAGAAGCGCCGTCCGGTCATCCGCGGTCTGACGCGAGTCAGTCGGCCGAGCCTCCGTGTATACGTCGGTAAGGACATCATCCCCGCGGTGCGTTCGGGACTTGGCGTCAACGTGTTGTCCACCCCCGCAGGCCTTCTGAGTGATCGGGAAGCCAAGCGTCAGGGCGTGGGTGGCGAGATCCTCTGTTCGGTGTGGTGAGGCAGGTTCATGTCACGCATTGGTAAACAACCCATCCCGATTCCGTCCGGCGTCAAGTTCAATCTGGACGCCGGGGCGGTGACGGTGAACGGCCCGAAGGGGAACCTCGGCATGCGGATCAGTCCGCTGGTCGACGTCAAGGTCGACGACGGTACCGTGTTCGTGACGGCCCGCGACCAGTCGCGCCAGTCGCGGGCGGCACAGGGCCTGAATCGCCAGCTCCTCTCCAACCTCGTGGTCGGCGTCAGTGCCGGATTTCAGCGCGTGCTGGAGATCAATGGCGTTGGGTACCGCGCCGAGAGCAAGGGCAAGGCGCTCCATCTCGCGCTCGGGTACTCCCATCCCGTCGTCTTCGATCTTCCAGAGGGCGTACAGGCGAAAGTGGACAAGCAGACGGTGATTACCCTCGAATCGGCGGATCGTCAGGCGCTCGGCGAGGCCGCGGCCGCGATCCGGAAGCTTCGGCCGCCGGAACCATACAAGGGTAAGGGCATCAAGTACGCCGAGGAGCGGATTCGGCGCAAGGCAGGTAAGGCAGTCGGCGCGGCCTCCTGAGGATACGGTCAAGGGCAAGCATATGTCGATGTCAGGTGCACGGCGCTACCAAGCGCGGAATTTGAGAAGAGCGCGAGTGCGAAAGAGCGTGCGTGGAACCGCCGAGCGGCCACGCATGAACGTCTATCGCAGCGAGCGGCACATCTATGTGCAAGTGATCTCGGACGAGACCGGCGAAACCCTGGTCGCCTCGTCGACGCTCGCACCCGACGTGCGCAGTCACCTCAAGAAGACGACCGATGTCGCCGCGGCGCGGACGGTCGGCGAGCTCATCGGCAAGCGCTGCATCGAGAAGGGCATCACGTCGGCGGTCTTCGACCGTAATGGATTTCTCTACCACGGACGGATCGCGGCTGTCGCAGACGGTGCGCGCGCCGCGGGCCTCAGGATCTGATAGGAATCGTATGGCGAGAGGGCAAGTACGACGCATTGAGGCCAACGGCCTCGAGCTCAAAGAGAAGGTCGTTCACATCAATCGGGTGGCCAAGGTCGTCAAAGGCGGGCGGCGCTTCAGCTTCACGGCCTTGGTGGTCGTTGGCGACGGCGAGGGCCACGTCGGTTACGGCTCGGGCAAGGCGAACGAAGTCCCCGAAGCGATTCGTAAGGGGATCGAGCGCGCCAAGAAGGATCTGCTGACCGTCCCGATGGTCGGTGGCACCATCCCCTATACGGTGACTGGTGTGTTTGGCGCGGGGGTCGTCATGTTGCGGCCGGCGTCCGATGGTACCGGTGTCATCGCCGGTGGTGGTGTGCGCGCCGTGGTCGAGCTCGCGGGCGTGAAGAACGTCCTGACCAAGTGCATCGGATCCCACAACCCCAACAACATGGTGCGCGCCACGATGGAAGCGCTCATGGATTTGCGAGATCCCGAGAAGGTCGCCGCGCTCCGCGGCAAGGAACTCGCCGAGATTCGGTGATCGACGCCATGCCTGACACTGCGAAATCGACGAGCTCGAAGATGGTGAAAATAACCCAGATCCGGGCAGCCATTGGTGGCACGCGCCGTCAGCGCGAGAGCCTGAAAGGGCTTGGTCTGCGTCGCATCGGCCGGTCGGTCATCGTGCAGGATACGCCGTCGATACGAGGCTTGATTGGTAAGGTCGCCCATTTGGTGACGATCGAGGAATGACGATGGAGTTGTTGGATCTCTCAAATCTCAGCCCAAGTCCCGGTGCCCGTCGGCCCCGGAAGCGGCTCGGACGTGGGCCGGGTTCTGGTACCGGCAAGACGTCGGGTCGCGGACACAAGGGCAAAGGATCGCGCTCGGGTGGTAATGTTGCGCCCGGCTACGAAGGCGGACAGATGCCGCTGCAGCGGCGCCTGCCAAAGCGCGGCTTCAAGCCGGTGTCGCGTCGCCGGTATGTCATCATCAAGATCACCCAACTCGAGCGCTTCGATGCCGGAACCGAGGTCGACACGAAGACCCTTGCGGCGGCGGGGCTCGCGCGGTTGGGCGAGCCGGTGAAACTTCTCGCGGACGGTGCGTTGTCGAAGGCGCTCTCCGTGAAGGTCGATCGTGCGAGCGAGGCCGCGCAGCAACGCGTCCGCGATGCCGGAGGCAGCATCGAGATCCTGGTACCCTCGAAGCCAAAGACGAAGCCGAAGACGGCGCCGGCGGCCAAGGACGAGAGCGGCGCAGCGGCCAAGGACGAGTCGGCCAAGTCGAAGTCCAAGAGCGGCGCAGCGGCCAAGGGCAAGAGCGGCGCAGCGGCGAAGGACGAGAGCGGCGCAGCGGCGAAGGACGAGTCGGCAAAGTCGAAGTCCAAGAAGGCCGCGGCTCCCAAGGCCGACGCCGAGCCACCGGCCGAGGATTCCGGGGCGGAGAGCTAGCAAGTGCTCGAAGGTTTCCAAAATGCCTCGCGTGTGCCGGAACTCCGGCGTCGCCTCCTCTTCACCTTCGGGATGCTGGCGGTGTACCGCTTGGGCGTGGCGATTCCGACTCCCGGGATCGACAGTGTCGCGCTGAAGCTCTTCTTCGAGGCCGCAGCGAGCAACTTCTTTGGACTGGTCAACCTGTTCTCGGGTGGGGCGCTCGAGCGATTCTCGATCTTCGCGCTGGGGATCATGCCGTACATCAGTGCGTCGATCATCCTGCAGTTGCTGACGGTCGTGGTTCCGTACCTCGAGCGGCTCAGCAAGGAAGGTGACGCCGGGCGCCGTCGGATCACGCAGTACACGCGTTACGGCACCGTTGGCCTCTCTCTGGTCCAGAGCCTTTTCATCAGCTTCGGGCTCGAGCAGATCCAGTCGCCCAATGGTGCGTCGGTCGTGATCGATCCTGGCTGGACGTTTCGCCTGATGTGCATGATCACCCTCACGTCGGGGACGTGTTTCCTGATGTGGCTCGGCGAGCAGGTCACGGAGCGTGGTATCGGGAACGGCATTTCGCTCCTTATCTTCGCGGGGATCGTCGCTGCGCTGCCGTCGGCGATTACCACTACCTTCCAGTTCATGACGGAGGGTGAGATCTCGCTCTTCACGCTGATCGGGCTGCTGGCCTTCATGGTCGTCGTGGTTGCCGCGATCATCTTCATGGAGCGTGGCCAGCGCCGGATTCCCGTGCAGTACGCCAAACGTGTCGTTGGGCGGCGCATGTACGGTGGCCAGAGTTCGCACCTGCCGCTCAAGATCAATACGGCTGGCGTCATTCCGCCGATCTTCGCCTCGTCGATCCTGATCTTTCCGGGGACGATCGCGAGCTTCTTTCCAGACAATCCGATCGCCCAAGGCGCCGCGGACTTGCTGCAGCCGACCTCGATCTTCTACACGATCCTGTACGTCGGGTTGATCATCTTCTTTTGCTATTTTTATACGGCCGTCACCTTCAATCCTGTCGATGTAGCCGAGAACATGAAGAAGTTCGGTGGGTACATTCCCGGAATTCGTCCTGGGAAGAAGACCTCCGACTACATCGATCGGATTCTCACGCGTCTCACTCTCGGCGGTGCGCTCTACGTTGCCGCGGTTTGTGTGCTTCCAACGCTTCTCATCGCGCAGTTCAACGTCACGTTCTTCTTCGGCGGCACCGGCCTGTTGATCGTGGTCGGCGTCGCACTCGATACTGTGGCGCAGATGGAAACGCATCTGCTCACCCGGAATTACGAGGGATTCATGAAGCGCGGGCGTGTGCGGGGGCGGCGAGGCTGAGCGAGAGCCGAGCGAGGCCGCGGTGAACATCATCTTCATCGGCCCTCCGGGATCGGGCAAGGGCACGCAATCGCTTCGTTTGGCGGAGAAGCTTGGCGTGGCGGCGATCTCGACGGGCAACATGTTACGTGACGAGGTGCGGCGGAAGACGCCGTTGGGTGTGCAGGCGAAGCAACACATGGACAAGGGCGAACTCATTCCAGACGAACTGATGGTGGAGACAATCGAAGAGAGCCTGCAGCGTCCCGACGCGGCCGCTGGCTTCATCCTCGACGGCTTCCCGCGCACGGTGGCGCAGGCGGAGGCCCTCGACGTCTTGCTGACGAAACTCGCCTATCCACTCCAGTCGGTGGTGAGCCTGAACGTGCCCAAGGCCGAGTTGTTGAAGCGCATTACGGGACGCCGGACCTGTCGAGATTGCGGCGCGATGTACCACATCATCTACGATCCGCCGACGAATGCGGCGCATTGCAACAAGTGTCACGGGGAGCTCTACCAGCGCGACGACGACCACGAGGACATCATCTCCTCCCGCCTCGATGTCTATGAGCGACAGACGGCGCCCCTGCTCGACTACTACGCGGCACGCAACCTGTCCGTCGACATCAACGGCACGGGCTCGCGCGACGAAGTCTTGGAGCGGATTTACGAGGGGCTCGGGGTGGCGGCATGATCATGTTGAAGCGCCCCGAGGAGATCGAGATCATGCGGGTCGCCAACCGCATCGTCGCCGAAGTTCTCGTCGCCATGAAAGAGGCGGTGCGCCCGGGAGTGACGACTGGCGAGCTGGATCACATTGCCGAAGAGATGACGCGCGCACGGGGTGCCGTGCCGGCCTTCAAGGGCTATGACGTCGGGGGCCGCGTGTATCCGGCATCGCTGTGTGCGTCGATCAACGACGAGGTCGTGCACGGTATTCCTTCGCCCTCTCGTGTGCTGCAGGAAGGCGACATCATCGGCTGTGATTTTGGTGTCTGTTACAAGGGATTCTATGGCGACGCGGCGGTGACGATTCCCGTCGGCGCGGTCGACGAGAAGATTCAGGATCTCATGCGGACGACGCGCGAGGCGCTCGAGGCTGGGATCGAAGCCGCGCGGCCCGGGCAGCGTATCGGCGACGTGTCCGCGGCCATTCAGGCGGTCGCGGAGAGTCGGGATTTCGCGATCGTGCGTGATTTCGTCGGGCATGGTATTGGGCGGCGGCTTCATGAGGAGCCTCAAGTCCCCAATTTCGGCCGGGCGGATCGCGGGATTCGCCTGCGGGAGGGGATGGTCCTGGCGATCGAGCCGATGCTGAATGTCGGCGGTCCCGAGGTCGAGGTGAAAGAGGACGGCTGGACTGCGGTCACGTGTGATGGCAGTCTCTCCGCCCATTTCGAGCACTCCGTCGCTATCGTGGAGCAGGGCCCCATGGTCCTGAGCGTGCTCTGATGCAACCATTTAACCGGTGAAGTGAGGACGATTATGAAGGTGCGCGCGTCCGTCAAGAAAATTTGTAGAAACTGTCAGATCGTTCGGCGCCGTGGTGTCGTGCGGGTGCTTTGCAGCAACCCGCGACACAAACAGCGTCAGGGCTGATCGAGCGACGAGGAAGCCATGGCACGTATCGCAGGAGTAGACCTTCCCAGGGCAAAGCGCATCGAGGTGGCGTTGACGTACATCTTCGGCGTCGGCCGAAGCACGTCGCGGAAGCTGCTGGCCGAGGCCAGCGTCGATCCGAACGTGAAGACGGACGACATTTCGGAGGACGATATCGGCAAGCTGCGGCGCGCAATCGACACCATCAAGGTCGAGGGCGATCTACGCCGGGATGTTGCAATCAACATCAAGCGCTATGTCGACCTCGGTGCCTACCGGGGGCTCCGGCACCGCAAGGGACTTCCCGTGCGCGGCCAGCGGACGCACACCAACGCCCGCACGCGTAAGGGGCCCCGGAAGTCGATTGCCGGCAAGAAGCAAGCTCCGGCGAAGCGCTAGCGAGGAATCGAGATAGGTATGGCGAAAACCGAACATCCGCGTCCCGGAGCAGCCGATCGTACCGGCCGTCGCAAGAAGGCGAAGCGCACGGTTCCCGAAGGCGTCGTGCATATTCATTCTACGTTCAACAACACGATCGTGACCATCACCGACCCAACCGGCAACGTCGTTGCCTGGGCGAGTGCGGGGAACGTCGGGTTCAAAGGATCGCGCAAGGGGACACCTTTTGCGGCGCAGCTCGCGGCGGATGCCGCGGCGAAGCGTGCGGTGGATATGGGGATGCGGTCGGTGCAGGTGCTGGTTCGCGGGCCGGGCGCCGGACGGGAATCTGCGTTGCGCTCGCTCCAGGCGGCGGGTTTTCAGATCAGTATTATTCGTGACGTCACCCCGATTCCGCACAACGGGTGTCGTCCTCCGAAGCGGCGGCGAGTCTAAGTTTTAGTTCTAGGGCACCAAGGCGCTTCGGCGCTTGGTGAAGGAGGTTTCACAGCGTGGCTCGTTATCGAGCGTCCGTCTGTCGGCTTTGCCGACGAGAAGGTCTCAAGCTCTTCCTCAAGGGAGAGCGATGTTACACCGACAAGTGCGCCATCGAGCGCCGGAACTACCCTCCCGGAGAGCACGGGCAGGGGCGTATCAAGTTCTCCGAGTACAGCTTGCAGTTGCGTGAGAAGCAGAAGTTGAAGCGCATCTACAGCCTGCTCGAAGGGCAATTCCGGCGGTTGTTCGACCGGGCGGATCGCGCCAAGGGTGTCACTGGTGAGAATCTGCTGGTGCTTCTCGAGCGCCGACTCGACAACATGACGTATCGGCTCGGGTTCGCGAACTCGCGTGCCGAGGCCCGCCAATTGGTACGCCATGGGCACTTTCTCGTGAACGACCGCAAGGTCGACGTGCCCTCGGCTGCCGTGAAGCCTGGTGATGTCATCACCTTGCGCGAACGCAGCAAGAAGGTGACGCGAATCCAGGAGGCACTCGAGCTCTCGCAGCGGCGAGGCGTGCCCGAATGGCTCGAGGTCGACCGGCAGAACTTCACGGGGCGGATCCGCGCACTGCCGACCCGTGAAGATCTCACGATGCCAATTAATGAGCGGCTTGTGGTGGAGCTCTACTCGAAGTAACCGCGCGGGGAGGTACCATGCAAATCAACTGGAAAGGCTTGATCAAGCCGAAGAGGCTCGAGGCCGAAGAAGAAAGCCTGACGGCGACGTACGGCAAGTTCGTGGGCGAGCCCTTCGAGCGTGGATTCGGCACGACGATCGGAAATTCTCTGCGCCGGGTGCTGCTGTCCTCGCTCTACGGAGCAGCCATCACGAGCGTGCGGATCAAGGATATCCTGCACGAGTTCTCGACGATCACCGGGGTCACCGAAGACGTCACCGACATCGTTCTGAATCTCAAGGAGATTCGGGTCATGCTCACCGACGCCTCGCAGGACGCCATTCGTCTCTCGGTCAAGGGACAGAAGAAGGTCTCCGGGGCGGATCTCGTCACGGGTCCTCACGTGCAGATCCTGAATCCCGATCATCACATCGCCACCCTCTCGAAGGAGGGCGAGCTCGATATGGAGATGACGGTCCGGCAGGGCCGCGGGTACGTTGCGGCCGAGCACAACAAGGACGAGGGCGATCCCGTCGGCACCATCCCCCTCGATGCCATCTTCTCGCCGGTGCGGAAGGTGAATTTCAACGTCACCAACGCCCGTGTCGGTCAACGTACAGACTACGATCGGCTCGTGCTCGAGATCTGGACGGACGGCAGCGTTCGCCCCGAGGATGCGCTCGCGTATGCGGCGCGAATCGTCCAGGATCAGGTGGAGATCTTCGTCAACTTCGAGGAGCCGGCCGACGTTGCCGAGCCCACCGAAGAAGCCTCGGACATGCAGCTGAACGAGAATCTCTTCCGTCCGGTCGACGAGCTCGAGTTGTCGGTGCGGTCGGCGAACTGCCTGCAGAACGCCGATATCAAGTTCATCGGTGAGCTCGTGCAGCGCAGTGAGCAGGAGATGCTCAAGACCAAGAACTTCGGACGCAAGAGCCTGAACGAGATCCGCGAGATCCTCCATGAGATGGGTCTTGGCTTCGGCATGCGTCTCGAGAACTTCCCGGGTCGGGAAGAGCTCGAGCGTCGCCGGTTGCAGAAGGAGAAGGAGAGCGCCTAATGCGCCATCTGAAAGCCGGTCGAAAGCTGAATCGTTCCGCACCGCACCGGCGCGCCATGTTCCGGAATATGGTGACGGCGCTTCTCGAGCGCGAGCGCATCGAGACGACGGAGCCCAAGGCGAAAGAGCTTCGCCGATTCGCCGAGCGGATGATTACGCTCGGCAAACGAGGGACACTGCCCGCGCGGCGGCGTGCCTTGGCGTTCATTCAGAAGCCCTCGGTGGTGAAGCGCCTGTTCGATGAGATCGCTCCGCGGTTCGCGGATCGTCCCGGTGGGTACACGCGCACGGTGAAGATTGGCATGCGCCGTGGCGACTCCGCCGAGATGGCGATCATCGAATTGACGACGCGTGCGCAGGATCTCGAGACTCCTGATGGCGAGAAGAAGAAAAAGCCTCGTCGTCGGCCGGTGAAGAGTGAGGGCGATGCTGGGGAGAAGAAGCCGCGGAAGAAGAAGGCGGCTGCTGCGGGTTGAGTAGGTTGTAGGTCGGGGTGTCCCGGGGGCGCGGCGGGCGTCGGTGCTGTGTGGGGCCTGTGGAAACGGGCACCTTGGGCGGTGTCGGCGGTCGGGTGTAGTCGTCCTCCCGGCTCTCGCTCTTGTTCGGAGGCCTTGGCCCGTTCCCAATGGCCCCACACAGCACCGACGCCCGCCGCGACGCGGGGCGTCCTCGAACGCGATGGGTAGGGCGGGTTCCGTGCTGCTTATCGACCTTGGTGGCTTGGCGTGCTGAACTGGGTGCTGAGGTACGCCTGGAAGGCTGGCGGGTAGCGGTTGCCGTACGTGTCCCACCATTTGCGACCGCCGGGGGTTTGCAGGAGCGGTATGCACGCCAACGTGGCTCTCTGCACGTTCTCTTCGTCGACGATGCCGGACTCGAACTCCCGATGGGCGATCTCCCAGGATCCGATGAGTTCGGCCATGAGGAACGTGAACTGCGTGTGCTGCTCGGGCGAGAGTGCGCCGAAGTCTCGCAGGCCGGCGTTCAACAACCCGGCGATGGCGGGGTCGGATGCGATGAGCAGGTTCGTAGCGTTGACCGTGCCGCGGTGTGCGCGCCGAGACTCGCCCTGCACCGCGGTCGTGTTCGCGCGGAGCTGGCGCGCCAGATAGACGAGCGTGGCGATGGTCGCCACTGCGGCGAGTAGCTCGCCGATGCTCCCGAGATCTTGGATTGTCACTATCGCCGCTCCCCCGAGGCGAAGAGGTAGGCCTGTGTCGCATCTTGACTGCCGTTGGTAAAGCGCGTATCCCCGAAAGGTTCGAATTCATTGGACTTCCTTCGAGTAGGACAGAAGATGACACGTGTTTGTGAACAGCAGCTTTGGTGGGGCCGGCGCCGCTCAGGCGCGATCTCCCGCCTCGGAGGGGCATGAAGAAGCCCCTCGAGAGACTGCTACGCGACGCCTGTGAACGGGCGATTCAGGGGGGAGAGCTGGTAACTACAACTCTTCCCCCTTTGTTTTTGAGCGTTCCGAAGGGCGCGGATCATGGGGATCTGGCGTCGAATGTGGCGATGATGCTCGCACGCGGCGAGAAGAAGAAGCCGCGCGACATTGCGGAGGCGATCGTTCGCAATCTGCGTGACGAGGCGGGGCTCCTCGATCAGGTGGAGATCGCGGGGCCGGGCTTCATCAACTTCCGGTTCGCGCCGTCGTACTGGTGGCAGTGCTTGCGTGACTGCGAGGCTGCCGGCGATGGTTACGGTCGCTCGACGATCGGTGAGGGTCGGCGCGTGCAGATCGAGTTCGTGAGCGCGAACCCCACCGGACCGTTGCATGTCGGCCACGCGCGGGGCGCGGTGACGGGGAATGCGCTGGCGCTGTTGCTGCGCGCGACGGGTCACGAGGTGACGCGCGAGTACTACATCAACGACGCGGGCAATCAGATGGAGATGCTCGGGGCGTCGACGTACGCTCGGTATGCGACGCACTGTGGGCAGGAGACGCCGCTTCCAGAGGGCGGTTATCCGGGCGACTATCTGATCGATGTCGCGGCGAGCATCGAGGCGAGCGAGGGGCGGCGCTACCTGGACGTCGAGCCTGGCGAGGCGCGGGCGGCGCTCCGCGATCATGCCGGAGCGTTGCTGCTCGACCAGATTCGCCACGATGTTGCGACGCTCAACATCCAGTTCGACGAGTTCGTGAGTGAGAAGAAGCTGCGCGCCGACGGTCTGGTGGCAACGACCCTCGAGGATCTCGTCACCGCGGGCTTCGTGTACGACGCGGAGGGGGCTCGCTGGTTCCGCTCGACGGAGTTCGGCGACGACAAGGACCGGCCGGTCGTCAAGTCCGGGGGGGAGTTCACCTACTTCGCTGCCGATATCGCCTACCACCGCCAGAAGTATGCTCGGGGGTTCCACCGGATCATCGACGTCTGGGGCGCGGACCACCACGGGCACGTGCCGCGGATGAAGGCGGCGATGCAGGCGCTCGGTCTCGATCCTGCCGTGCTGGAGGTCGTCCTGGTGCAGGTCGTCCATCTCACCCGGAACGGCGAGCCCGTACGGATGGGCAAGCGAGCAGGCGAGTTCGTCATGCTCCGCGACCTGGTCGAGGACGTCGGGGCCGACGCGGCGACGTTCTTTCTGCTGATGCGGAAATCCGATGCTCAATTGGACTTCGATCTGGAGCTGGCCAAGCGACAAAGCTCTGATAATCCAGTATTTTACGTGCAGTACGCACATGCGCGAATCGCCAGTGTGCTCCGGCAGGCGGCCGAGGGCGGGATCGACCGTGCCGCGGTCGCCGGGGCGGATCCGGCGCGGCTCACCGAGCCCGAAGAGCTGGCGCTCATCCGGCGCCTGGCCCAATTCCCCGAGACCGTCGAGGCCAGCGCTGTCGAGCTCGAGCCGCATCGAACGGTATTCTTTCTGATGGAACTCGCAGGCGACTTCCATCGCTACTACACTCGGACGCGGATTCTGGGAGATGATCGGGAGTTGGTAGCCGCGCGGCTTCTGCTTGCGGTCAACGTGCAGAAGGTCGTGCGCGTCGGGCTCGACATGCTCGGCATCGGCGCGCCCGAGACGATGTGAGGAGGAGGGGGCATCATGGCGACAAAGGGATCGCGTCTTCGGTTCGAGCT
>JAJCZP010000258.1 GCA_029262315.1 Deltaproteobacteria bacterium
ACTCGCCCATCTTGTGCTCGGACTGCACCTTCGTGATCGCCGCCGTCAACGTCGTCTTCCCGTGATCGACGTGCCCAATCGTCCCCACGTTCGCGTGCGGCTTCGTCCGCTCGAATTTCGCCTTACCCATCGCTCCTCCGGTGCGGCGCCTACGCGCCGACAGCCTTGGCCGTAATCTCTTCAGAGATCGTGGCCGGCACAGCCTCGTAATGGTCGTACTGCATCGTGTACGTTGCGCGGCCCTGCGTTCGCGAACGCAGATCAGTCGCGTATCCGAACATCGCCGCGAGCGGCACATGCGCCGAGATGACCTGCGCGTTCCCGCGCGAGTCCATCCCCTGAATGCGGCCACGGCGACCATTGAGATCGCCCATCACCTCGCCCATGAACTCTTCGGGCACGACGACCTCGACACCCATGACAGGCTCGAGAATGATCGGTTTGGCCTTGGCGGCACCCTGCTTGACCGCCATCGACGCGGCGACCTTGAACGCAATCTCCGACGAGTCGACATCGTGATAGGAGCCGTCCGTCAGAATGATCTTGATATCGACGACCGGGTACCCCGCGAGGATACCGCCGGTCAGGGCCTCGCGTGCGCCGCGCTCGACTGCCGGAATGTAATCCTTCGGCACGGTACCGCCCTTGGTCTTGTCCGCGAACTCTACACCACCACCAGTCGGGAGTGGTTCGAGGGTGAGCCAGACGTGGCCATACTGCCCACGACCACCAGTCTGCCGCACGAATTTGCCTTCCTGCTCGACCGTTTTGCGGATGGTCTCGCGGTAGGCGACCTGCGGCTTCCCGACATTGGCATCGACCTTGAACTCGCGCATGAGGCGATCGACGATGATCTCGAGGTGCAACTCCCCCATGCCCGCAATGATCGTCTGGCTCGTCTCTTCGTCGGTGTGAACCCGGAACGAAGGATCTTCGGTGGCAAGCTTCTGCAACGCAACGCCCAGCCGCTCCTGGTCATCCTTCGTCTTCGGCTCGATGGCGATATGGATGACCGGATCGGGAAAATCGATCGACTCGAGCACGATAGGGTGGTCAGCGTCGGAGAGCGTATCGCCAGTGGTCGCTTGGCGGAGACCCACCGCGGCGGCAATGTCACCCGCGTAGACCTCCTTGATCTCCTCACGCTTGTTGGCGTGCATCTTCAGGAGCCGACCGACGCGCTCCTTGCGGCCCTTCGTAGCGTTGTAGACCGGCCCACCAGAGGCAAGAACGCCCGAGTACACCCGGAAAAAGGCCAGGATCCCCACGAAGGGATCGGTCATGATCTTGAACGCGAGCGCAGAGAAGGGCTGGTCGTCACTCGCCTCGCGCGTCTCTTCCTTCTTGGAATCCGGATTGACACCCAGCATCGGCGGAACATCGAGTGGTGACGGCAGATATTCGACGACGGCATCGAGCAAGGGCTGCACACCCCGATTTTTGAACGCCGAGCCACAAAACACCGGGACGAACGTCATCGCCAGCGAGCCCTTGCGCAGCGCCGCCCGCAACTCATCGACGCCGATCTCGCCGCCGTCGAGATAGCGCTCCATGATCGACTCGTCCGCGTCGGCGGCGGCCTCCATGACCTTCTCGCGATACTCGTTGGCCATTTCGACCAGTTCCGCGGGAATCTCGGCCTCCCGGTAGTTGGCGCCGAGACTGTCATCGTCCCAAACGGCGGCCTTCATCGCGACCAGGTCGATGACGCCGACGTGGGCGTCTTCGGCTCCGTACGGAAGCTGCAGCGGTACAGGATTGGCGCCGAGGCGGTCGCGCATCATGCTGACCGTGCGAAAGAAATCGGCCCCTACCCGGTCCATCTTATTGACGAACGAGATCCGCGGCACGTTGTACTTATCAGCCTGCCGCCACACGGTCTCGGACTGCGGTTCGACACCAGCGACCGCGTCGAACACGGCAACCGCACCGTCAAGCACCCGAAGCGATCGCTCGACCTCCATCGTGAAGTCGACGTGCCCCGGCGTATCGATGATGTTGATTCTGTGGTCGCGCCATGAACACGTCGTCGCCGCCGACGTGATGGTGATGCCCCGCTCCTGCTCCTGGACCATCCAGTCCATGGTGGCCGTACCCTCATGAACCTCACCGATCTTATAGTTGATGCCGGTGTAATAGAGGATGCGTTCGGTACACGTCGTCTTACCAGCATCAATGTGGGCCATGATGCCGATGTTGCGTGTACGCTCGAGGGGGACTTGACGGGGCATCGGATCTTACCAGCGATAGTGCGCGAAAGCCTTGTTGGCCTCGGCCATCCGGTGCGTGTCTTCACGCTTCTTGATCGACGAGCCGCGGCTCCCAGCCGCGTCGCTCAACTCACCAGCCAATCGCTCGATCATCGACTTCTCCGGCCGCGCACGCGCGTACTGCACGAGCCAACGCATCCCGAGCGACAGTCGGCGCGTCGGCCGCACCTCGACGGGCACCTGATAGGTGGCGCCACCGACGCGACGTGACCGCACTTCGACCGCGGGCTTCACGTTATCGAGAGCCTTCTTGAAGATCACCAGAGGCTCTTCCTTCGTGCGCTCCGCGATGAGATCGAGGGCGCCGTACAACGTACGCTCGGCAAGGCTCTTCTTGCCGGAACCCATGATGGTGTTCATGAATTTCGTCACGAGCCGGTCGTGATACTTGGGGTCCGGCAATACATCGCGCCGGCGAACTTCTCCCTTCCGTGGCATCCTGCGTTCCTTCCCGCGCCCGCTATTTCGGCCGCTTGGCCCCGTACTTCGAGCGACCGCGTCGGCGCTCGGACACCCCGATGGAATCGAGCGTGCCGCGCACGACGTGATAGCGAACACCGGGCAGATCCTTCACGCGCCCGCCCCGGATGAGCACGACCGAGTGCTCCTGCAAGTTGTGCCCGACGCCCGGAATGTAGGACGTTACTTCGATCCCGTTGGTCAGCCGGACGCGCGCCACCTTCCGCAGTGCCGAGTTCGGCTTCTTCGGCGTTGCGGTGTAGACGCGCGTGCACACACCCCGACGCTGCGGGCAGGCCTGTAGCGCCGGTGCGGCGCGCTTCGGTCGTTGGGGCTTACGCCCTCGTCGAATCAATTGGTTGATCGTCGGCATCGCGTCCTACTTTTCTCGTGCTGCTGGGGGAAAAAGAGAGTGACCGGCGCGGTCACGACGAAGCCAGCCAAGATATTCGAGTCCATATAAACTGTCAACCTTCAAGCCCTTTTATGCGAGGATGCCCTCTGCCTCATCGGTCATGGTCGGCACCTCGAGCAAGTCCTCGGGGCGCTCCTCGGGCTGTTCGCACTCGATGTTGACCACGGCATACGACTTCAGCCCGGTCCCGGCTGGACTCAGCCGGCCCATGATGACGTTCTCCTTCAGGCCGGTCAGCTTGTCCAGCTTCCCGTTGATGGCGGCCTCGGTGAGCACCTTGGTGGTCTCCTGGAATGATGCCGCCGAGATGAAACTCTCGGTCGAGAGACTGGCCTTCGTGATGCCGAGCAGCAACGGCTCTGCCGTTGCTGTCATCCCGCCGGCCTCCTCGACCTTGCGGTTCGCGTCCTCGAAACGCCACTTCTCGGTGTGATCGCCGACCAGGAATTCGGTGTCCCCAACGTCCTTGATACGGACCCGGCGGAGCATCTGCCGGACGATCACTTCGATGTGCTTGTCGTTGATGCGCACGCCCTGGAGGCGGTAGATCTCCTGCACCTCGTCGACCAGGTACTTCGCGAGCGCCTTCTCACCGAGAATCGTCAGGATGTCATGCGGGTTCGACGAGCCGTCCATGAGAGCTTCACCAGCCTGTACGTGATCACCCTCGTGAGCGCTGATGTGCTTGCCCTTCGGAATCAGGTACTCGCGCGGCTCACCGATCTCGGGCGTGACGATGACTTTCCGCTTGCCCTTGGTGTCTTTGCCGAACGAGACCACACCATCGATCTCGGTCACGACCGCGACCTCCTTCGGCTTCCGGGCCTCGAAGAGCTCGGCCACCCGAGGCAGACCGCCGGTGATGTCCTTGGTCTTCGTCGTTTCGCGCGGCATCTTGGCGAGGATCTCACCCGGTGAGACCTCCTGGTGGTCGATGACGTTCAGATGAATGCCGACCGGCAACTGGTAACGGGCGTCGATGCCACTCGGAAGCTTCTGGGTATTCCCCTCGGCGTCCTTGAGACTGATCCGAGGCCGTTTCTCGACGTCTTTGGTGTCGATGATGACCTTGGTCGAGAGACCTGTACGCTCGTCGACCCGCTCTTCGAAGGTGACCCCCTCGATGAGATCGCCGAAACGGAGCGTCCCACCGACCTGGGTGATCATGGGTAGTGTGTACGGATCCCACTCGACGAGCATGTCGCCGCCCTTGACCTTGGCGCCGTTGTGCTTCTTCAGCTTGGCGCCGTAGACGACAGGATACCGCTCGCGTTCACGCTCGCGACCCTTCTCGGGAAAGTCGACAATCGCCACTTCACCGTTCCGGTTCGTGATGACCTCGTCCCCTTCACTATTGGTGACCGTGTGCAGATTGATGAACTTCATCAACCCGTCGTTCCGGGCCTCGAGCGTCGTCTGCTCCGCACGCCGGCTGGCGGTACCACCAATGTGGAAGGTCCGCATGGTGAGCTGGGTCCCCGGCTCACCGATGGACTGCGCCGCAATGACGCCAATCGTCTCGCCGAGATTGACGACGTGGCCGCGGGCCAGATCGCGGCCGTAGCAAAGACCGCACACGCCCTGCCGCGATTGGCAGGTCAGCACCGACCGGATCTTCACCCGCTCGATCCCCGCCTCCTCGATGAGGGTAACATCCGCCTCGTTGATTTCCTCGTTGGTGCGCTTGATCACGGTGTCGTTGAAGGGATCGCGGATGTCCTCGAGCGCCGTCCGCCCAAGCACGCGATCGCCGAGGGCTTCGATGACTTCGCCACCTTCGACGAGCGGTGTCATCTCGATCCCGTCGGGCGTACCGCAGTCGACTTCGGTGATGATCGCATCCTGCGCGACATCGACGAGCCGGCGCGTCAGATACCCGGAGTTTGCGGTCTTCAGGGCCGTATCAGCGAGACCCTTCCGAGCGCCGTGCGTCGAGATGAAGTACTGGAGGACGGTCAGCCCCTCACGGAAGTTTGCGGTAATGGGGGTCTCGATGATCTCGCCCGACGGCTTCGCCATCAATCCACGCATACCGGCGAGCTGCCGAATCTGCTGCGCGCTACCGCGAGCGCCGGAGTCGGCCATCATGAAGATCGGATTGAAGCTCGGACAGCTCTGCTCCTGGCCCTTCTCGTCCGTGTACGTCTCAGTGCCCAACTGACTGAGCATTTCGTCGGCGATCCGGTCCGTGACCTGCGCCCAGATATCGACGACCTTGTTGTAGCGCTCGCCGTCGGTAATGAGCCCCCGGTTGTACTGGTCTTCGATCTCACGCACCTCGCCGGTCGCCTCACCGAGCAAGGCCCCCTTCTCCGGCGGAATCAGCATGTCCTTGATGCCGATCGAGATCCCCGCGCGCGTGGCGAACGCGAACCCCATGTCCTTCAGCTTGTCGGCGAAAATGACCGTCGCCTTGTTCCCGGAGCGGCGATACGACAGATCGATCAGGTTCCCGAGCTCGCGCTTGTTCATCACGCGATTGACCTCGGCGAAGGTGATGGCCGCCGGCACGATCTCGCTCAGCAGCACGCGACCGACCGTTGTGTCGACCATCGCCCCGTCCATGCGAACCCGAATCCCGGCTTGCAGGTGCACCGCGCCTTGATCGTACGCGATTCGCACCTCCTCCGGACTCGAGAAGGCCTTCCCCTCACCGAGCACCATCGGGCGATCCCGCGTGAGGTAGTAGAGCCCAAGGACGATGTCCTGGGTCGGCACGATGATCGGTTTGCCATTCGCGGGTGACAGGATGTTGTTGGTCGACATCATCAGCGCGCGGGCCTCGACCTGCGCCTCGACGGAGAGCGGCACGTGTACGGCCATCTGGTCGCCGTCGAAGTCGGCGTTGTAGGCGGCACACACGAGCGGATGCAGCTGAATGGCCTTGCCCTCGATCAACGTCGGCTCGAAGGCCTGGATACCAAGGCGGTGGAGGGTCGGTGCGCGGTTGAGTAACACCGGATGCTCGCGAATGACCTCGTCGAGAATATCCCAGACCTCGGACTTCTCTTTCTCCACCATTTTCTTGGCGCTCTTGATGGTGGTGACGAAACCGCGCTCCTCCAACTTGTTGTAGATGAACGGCTTGAACAGCTCGAGCGCCATCTTCTTCGGCAAGCCGCACTGATGCAGCCGCAGCTCCGGACCGACGACGATGACCGAGCGCCCCGAGTAGTCGACGCGCTTTCCGAGCAGATTCTGGCGGAAGCGACCGCTCTTGCCCTTCAACATGTCGGACAACGACTTCAGCGGCCGCTTGTTCGGCCCGGTGATCGCACGCCCGCGACGCCCGTTGTCGAACAACGCGTCGACGGCCTCCTGGAGCATCCGCTTCTCATTCCGAACGATGATGTCCGGCGCGTTCAACTCCATGAGACGCTTCAATCGATTATTGCGGTTGATCACACGACGGTAGAGGTCGTTCAGGTCGGAGGTGGCGAAGCGGCCACCGTCGAGAGGCACGAGCGGCCGAAGATCGGGCGGGATGACCGGAATGACTTCCAGAATCAGCCACTCGGGACGATTGCCGGAAACGCGAAAGGCGTTGACGACTTTGAGCCGCTTCGCGATCTTCTTGCGTCGGGCCTCGCTGCTGACCTCGCGCATCTCGATCCGAAGACGCTCACCTTCGCCTTCGATGTCGATCTCGGCAAGAAGCTTCCGGATCGCCGACGCGCCCATCTCCGCGCGGAATGAATCGGGTCCGTGCTCCGCCATCGCCTCGCGATAGCGGTGCTCGGTCAGCACTTCCTTGTACTCGAACGGCTGGTTCGGGAATTCTTTCTTGTCACTGATGACGACATAGCACTCGAAGTAGAGGATCTTTTCGAGATCCTTGAGGGTCATGTCGACGAGCGTCCCGATGCGCGAGGGCAGGCTCTTCAGAAACCAGATGTGCGCCACTGGAGTGGCCAGGTCGACGTGACCCATGCGCTCACGTCGGACCTTCGATTGAATGACCTCGACGCCGCACTTCTCGCACACAACGCCGCGGTGGCGCATGCGCTTGTACTTGCCGCAGTTGCACTCATAGTCCTTCGTTGGTCCGAAGATCTTAGCGCAAAAGAGACCGTCGCGTTCTGGCTTGAACGTCCGGTAGTTGATGGTCTCCGGCTTCCGCACTTCGCCATGCGACCACGAGTGCACCTTCTCGGGCGACGCGAGCGAGATCCGGAGCGCGTTGAACGCGATGGGGTTCTTGGGCTTCTCGAAGAGATTGAAGAGATCTTCCATTACCATGCAGTCAGCCCCTCTTACTTGTCGTCCTTCAAAGACTTGTCCTCGATGAGATCAACGTCGAGGCCCAGACTCTGCAACTCCTTGACCATGACGTTGAACGACTCGGGAAGCCCCGGCTCGAGGACGTTCTCGCCCTTGACGATGGCCTCATACATGCGCGTCCGTCCGGCGACGTCGTCGGACTTGACGGTGAGCATCTCCTGCAAACTATACGCGGCACCGTAGGCCTCCAGTGCCCAGACCTCCATCTCACCCAAACGCTGGCCGCCGAACTGCGCCTTACCACCAAGCGGCTGTTGAGTGACCAAGGAGTACGGTCCGGTCGAACGTGCGTGGATCTTGTCGTCGACCAGATGGTGGAGCTTCATCATGTACATGATGCCCACCGTCACCGCCTGCTCGAACGGCTCACCCGTCCGCCCGTCGTAGAGCGGCATCTGCCCGGACGGCGGCATGCCCGCCCGCTTCAGGAGGTCGAAGATCTCATCCTCGGCGGCGCCGTCGAACACCGGGGAGCCCATGTGAATGCCACGCGCGGCCTTCCGCACCAGACGCCCCACATCTTCGTCGCTCAGATTCTCGATGAGGCCGACGGCAACCGGATTGACGTAGATCTCCATCAGCTTCTGGCGCACCGCCGCGACACCCGCCGGGCCGTTCGCATCGAGCTCTTCGCTCAGCTGTCGTCCGAGCTCACGCCCCGCCCATCCGAGATGGGTCTCGAGAATCTGGCCGACGTTCATACGCGACGGAACGCCGAGCGGATTCAGGACGATATCGACGGGCGTGCCGTCGGGAAGGTACGGCAGGTCTTCCTCGGGCAAGATCCGCGACAAGACACCTTTGTTCCCGTGTCGTCCCGCCATCTTGTCACCGACCTGCAACTTCCGCTTGATGGCGACGAAGATCTTCACCATCTTGATGACGCCCGGCGGAAGCTCATCGCCGCCCCGCAGGCGCTCGATCTTCTCCTGGAAGGTGGTCGTGATGCGCTCGATCTGCTCACGCATTGCATCGACGACGCGCGACAGCTCGTCCTCGAGACGATCGTTGCCGATCTTGATGTCGCCCCAGTACCCCGACGGAATCGCGTCTAGATTCTCGGCGGTGATCGGCTCCCCCTTCGGCAGCAACACTTGCCGCTGGTCGTCGGTGAGTCGGACGCTCGCCTCGCGCCCAACCAGAAGCTTCTTCACCTTCGCGAGGCTCGACTCCTTGATGATGCCGATCTCGTCGTGCTGATCCTTGGTGAGCCGCGCGACCTCTTCCTCTTCGATCTGCGCGCTGCGCTCGTCCTTGGTCACGCCCTTGCGGGAGAACACGCGGGCATTGATGGTGGTCCCTTCGACGCCTGGCGGCACCCGCAGCGAGGTATCCCGCACCTCGCCCGCCTTCTCTCCGAAGATCGCACGCAGCAGCTTCTCTTCCGGCGACAGCTGCGTCTCGCCTTTCGGCGTGATCTTGCCGACGAGAATGTCGCCCGGCTTCACCTCGGCGCCAATCCGGATGATACCGGAATCGTCGAGGTCTTTCAGCGCTTCGTCACCGACGTTGGGAATGTCGCGGGTGATTTCCTCGGGACCGAGCTTCGTGTCGCGCGCGACGCACTCGAACTCTTCGATGTGTATCGACGTGAAGTAGTCCTCACGAACGACACGCTCGCTGATCAAAATCGAGTCCTCGAAGTTGTAGCCACCCCAGGGCATGAAGGCGACGACGATGTTCCGTCCGAGGGCAAGCTCACCCATGTCGGTGGACGGCCCGTCGGCGATGACGTCTCCGGCATGCACGTGATCGCCCGCGACCACGATCGGCCGCTGATTCATGCAGGTGTTCTGATTCGAGCGTTGGTACTTGACCAGATTGTAGATATCGACCCCGGCATCGAGGCCGTCGCTCGTGGGCTTCTCGGCACGAACGACGATACGCATCGCATCAACCGCCTCGACAATTCCATCGCGGGCGGCAACGACCGTGACGCCGGAATCCCGTGCCACGACGCGCTCCATGCCCGTGCCGACGAGCGGCGCATCGGTCCGAAGCAGCGGCACCGCCTGACGCTGCATGTTCGATCCCATGAGCGCGCGGTTTGCATCGTCGTTCTCGAGAAACGGCACCAACGACGCGGCGACGCTCACAAGCTGGTTGGGTGAGACGTCCATGTACTGCACGCGGTCGGGTGGCACCTGTTGGAAATCGCCACCGATCCGGGCCGAGACCATGTCCCGCACGAAGGTCCCCTCGCCATCGACGGGCGCGTTCGCCTGCGCGATGACGAGATCCTCCTCTTCCAGCGCCGACAGGTAGCGAATGTCCTCGCTGACCTTCCCCTTCTCCGCGCGCCGATACGGCGTCTCGACGAAACCGTACTCGTTGACGCGCGCAAAGGTCGAGAGTGAGGCGATCAGACCGATGTTCGGGCCTTCCGGCGTCTCGATCGGACACACGCGGCCGTAGTGAGTCGGGTGGACGTCACGAACCTCGAACCCGGCCCGCTCGCGCGTGAGACCACCCGGCCCGAGCGCCGACAGGCGTCGCTTGTGGGTGATCTCGGAGAGCGGATTGGTCTGATCCATGAACTGCGAGAGCTGGCTCGACCCAAAGAACTCTTTGACGACCGCTGAAACCGGCTTGTAGTTGATGAGCTCCTGCGGCATCAGCGTCTCGATGTCCTGCAGGCTCATCCGCTCCTTGATCGCGCGCTCCATGCGCACGAGCCCGATGCGATACTGATTCTCGACGAGTTCGCCGACCGCGCGAACGCGGCGGTTTCCGAGGTGGTCGATGTCGTCGATCTGCCCGCTCCCGTTCTTGAGCTCCATCAGGTACCGCACCACTTCGAGGATGTCCTCGCGGCGGAGCGTGCCCTGCTCGAGCGGTACCTTCAGCTTGAGCTTGTGATTCAGCTTCAGTCGTCCGACCTTGGAGAGATCGTAGCGATCAGGGTTGAAGAACAGGTTGTGGAAGAAAGCGGTCGCCGTCTCTTGGGTGGGCGGATCGCCCGGACGGAGGCGCCGATAGATCTCGAGCACGGCCTCCGAATCGAAGGTCATCTTGTCCTGAAGCAGCGTGGTACGGAGCGAAGGGCCAACGTGGAGGTCGTCGATGAACAACACCTCGACGGACTTGATACCGCACTCCCGGAGCTGGTCGTACTTCTCGGCCGTGATCTCCTGATTGCACTCGAGGAGCACCTCGCCCGTCTTGGGATGGGGCACGTCGTGCGCGGACACGCACCCGATCACCTCGTCCTGCGTGATCGGCACCCGCTCGACGTTGGCGGCCTCCATCTGACGAATCGCGGCCCGGGTGAACTTGCGCCCGGCCTTGACGATCATGTCGTTGGTCTCGGGATGGCGGATGTCGCTGCTCGCCCGAATGCCCGAGAGCTGATCGGCCTTGAAAACCTTGAAGGATTTGCGGCCGTCGAACAGAATCGTGTCGGTCTTGTAGTAGTAGTGGAGCAGATCCTCCGCGGTCATGCCGAGCGCGCGAAGCAACACGGTGGCGTGGAACTTCCGCCGCCGATCGACACGCACATAGAGGATGTCGCGGGCGTCGAACTCGAAGTCGATCCAGGAACCACGGTACGGAATGATACGCCCAGAGAAGAGGAGACGCCCACTCGCGTGCGTCTTCCCCTTGTCGTGGTCGAAGAAGACACCGGGCGACCGGTGCAGCTGGCTCACGATCACGCGCTCGGTACCGTTCACCATGAACGTACCGTTCTTGGTCATGATCGGAATCTCGCCGAAATAGACCTCTTGCTCCTTCACGTTCTTGATGGAACGCGCCCCGGTTTCAGGGTCGACATCCCAGATCACGAGCTGAATCGTGACCTTGAGGGGTGCCGCATAGGTCATGCCGCGCTGATGACATTCGTCGACGTCGTACTTCGGCTCCCCGAGGGTGTAGCTCACGAACTCCAACGAGGCGGTCTCGTTGAAATCCTTGATCGGGAACACGGACCGAAACACACCCTGGAGCCCGAGATCAGCCCGAGCTTCGGGCTGCACATCGCGCTGGAGGAAGTCGTCGTACGATCGCTGTTGGATGTCGATCAGGTTCGGGATTTCAACAACCTGCTTGATGTTCCCGAACGAGCGGCGAAGGCGAATATTATTGGCCAGCTGTACTGCCATCCGTACCTCCCTTCCTCAGGTGCTACTTGACCTCGACCTGCCCGCCGGCTTCCTCGATCTTCGCCTTCATCTCAGCCGCCTCGGCCTGGGTCACAGCCTCCTTGACCGCCTTCGGCGCACTATCGACGAGATCTTTCGCCTCCTTCAGGCCGAGACCGGTGATCTCGCGGACCACCTTGATGACCTGAATCTTCTTGTCGCCGGAGCTGGTCAGCACGACATTGAACTCAGTCTGCTCCTCGGCTTCCGCCGGGGCCGCCCCTCCGCCGCCCGCGGCCGCCATGGCCACTGGCGCCGCAGCGCTCACCCCGAGCTCGTCTTCGAGCTCCTTCACGAGCGTTGATGCATCCATCAACGACATGTTCTTGATGAAATCCTTGACCTGCTCCATCGAGACGTCACTCATTGGTTCTGCTCCTTCGTCACGGTGTGGTGGAAGATGGACGACCGCGTTACGCGGCCGGTTCCTGCTCTTTCTTCGATCGTTCCAACGCGCCCAGTAAACGCACGAACTGCGCACTGGGCTCTTGCATCGTCCGCAGCAGCTTCGAGGCCGGCGCCTGCAACAGGCCAAGGAACTGCGCCAGCAAGACCTCGCGGCTCGGCAACTTCGCGAGCTCGCCAAGCTGGGCCGCCGGCATCGCCTCGCCGTCGAGCACGCCGCCGGTAATCTTCAAATGGTCGTGCTTCTCGGCGAATTTGACGAGAATCTTCGCCGCCGCCACCGGATCATCGTCCGATGTCACGATCCCGATCGGCCCGCGCAGAAACTCCTCGAGCTTCGCGAAGGTCGTATCCTTCAGCGCCAGCCGCGTCAGCGTGTTTTTCGAAACCCGGTACCGGGCATTGACGGCTTTCAGCTCACGCCGAAGGTCGTTCATCTCGGCCACGGTCAGGCCACGGTACTCGGTCGCGACCGCGAAAGTCGCCACCTGAAACCGCTCGTGCAGACCGTCGATGAACGTCGCTTTATCAGTCGATGTCACGGATCCCCCCTACTCAGGCCGCTTCGGAATGCGTGCGCGCCGAGACCGGATCGATCGTCACGCCCGGGCCCATGGTTGTCGCCACCGACACACTCTTCAGGTAGGTGCCTTTCGCCGACGAGGGCTTGGCACGGATCAGCGCCGCCACGAGCGCCGTCGCATTCTCCACGAGCTGCGCCGGATCGAACGAGGTCTTGCCAATCGCGACGTGCACGATGCCGGCCTTCTCGACGCGGTACTCGACCTTACCCGCTTTCACTTCTTTCACGGTCGTACCGACGTCGAAGGTCACGGTTCCGACCTTCGGGTTCGGCATCAAGCCGCGCGGACCGAGAATCTTCCCGAGTCGTCCCACCGCGCCCATCATGTCGGGCGTCGCAATGACCGTATCGAACTCGAGCCAGTTCTCTTCCTGAATCTTCTTGGTGAGTTCCTCGCCCCCGACGAAATCGGCACCGGCGTCCTCAGCCTCTTTGACCTTCTCGCCCTTGGCGATCACCAGCACGCGCACGCTCTTCCCGGTGCCGTTCGGCAGCGCGACGGTGCCACGCACGTTCTGCTCGGCCTGCCGGGGATCGACGCCCAGCCGAATCGCCATCTCGACCGTCTCGTCGAACTTCGCGCCTCCGGCGGCGACCGCCAGCTTGATGGCCTCGTCGAGCGCGTAGGCCTTGTCGGCCTCGACCGTGCTCGCGCCCTTCCGATATTTCTTTCCGTGTTTCGGCATCGTCTTAGCCCTCGACCGTTAGGCCCATGCTGCGCGCGGTGCCCTCGACGGTCCGCATCGCGGCCTCGACGTCACCGGCGCTCAGGTCCGGGGTCTTCAGCTCGGCGATCTCGCGAATCTGCGCCTTCGTCACCGTGCCCACCTTGGTCTTGTTCGGCTCTCCCGAGCCCTTCTGAATACTGGCCGCGCGCTTCAACAACACCGCCGCTGGCGGCGTCTTGGTGATGAAGGTGAAGGACCGATCGGCGTACACCGTGATGACCACCGGAATGATCAGCCCCTGCTGCTCTTGTGTCCGCGCGTTGAACGCCTTGCAGAACTCCATGATGTTCACGCCACGCTGTCCGAGCGCGGGGCCGACGGGCGGACTCGGGTTGGCCGCACCGGCGGGAATCTGGAGTTTGATCTCGGCTATGACTTTCTTCGCCATGCGTTAGGTCCTCGTTAGGCCTTCTCGACCTGGATGAAATCGAGCTCGACAGGTGTCGCCCGACCGAAGATGCTGATCAGCACGCGCAGCTTGCCCTTCTCGGGCTTCACTTCCTCGACGACGCCGTTGAAGTCCTGGAACGGCCCGTCGACAACCTTGACGTTCTCGCCGGTCTCGAAGAAGACTTTCGGCTTCGGTTTGACTGCTCCCTCTTCGACCTGCTGCGCGATCTGGCGCACTTCGGTCTCGGAAATCGACGGCGGGTTGGTGGCACCACCCACGAAGCCCGTGACCTTCGGCGTCGCCTTGATGATGTGCCAGGTTTCGTCGCTCAGGAGCATGTTGACCAGGATGTACCCGGGGAAAAACTTCCGCGACGAGGTACGCCGCTTCCCCTTGACCAACTCGACGACCTTTTCGGCCGGGACCAGCACCTCGCCGAAAAGCTCTTCCTTCCCGAGCGAGCGGATGCGCTCCTCGAGCGCTGCTTTCACTTTATGTTCGAAGCCAGAGTACGTGTGCACCACGTACCATTTCTTCTCGGGTTCGCTCGCCGTCTCTGCCATCGCTCAGGTACCCAGGAATCGCGTAAAGAAGAAGGACAGGACACCGTCCACGAGGCTCAACCACAGTGAGACGATGGTGACGACGACGAGCACGACGACCGTCGCCGCAACCGTCTCCTGCCGAGTGGGCCAGTGAACCTTGCGCAACTCCGATATGACCTCGGTGACGAACTGACGACTCCGAGGAATCGCATCTTTGATTTGATCCAATTGCGACATGGGGTTTTCTCGGTGCTCCGTGTTACGCCCGTGCGCTGCCCGCACGACGAGGGACAGGCCAGGCAGGATTCGAACCTGCAACCCCCGGATTTGGAGTCCGGTGCTCTAGCCAGTTCGAGCTACTGGCCCTCACGTCAGACTTTGCCTTCTTTGTGCAGCTGATGACTCCGACACGCCGCGCAGAACTTCTTGAGCGAGAGCTTCTCGGTCATCGACTTCTTGTTTCGACTGGTCGTGTAGTTCTTCCGCTTGCAAGATTCGCAGACCAACGAGATGAGATCACGCATCGTGTTACTCCAGCTACGCTTGAGGATCGCTCGACAACGATTCGAGGATCAGTCGGGGCTACTCTAAGATCTTGGCGACGACGCCGGCGCCGACGGTGTGGCCGCCTTCGCGAATGGCGAATCGCAGCCCTTCGTCCATCGCGATCGGCGTAATCAGCTTCACCGTCATCTGGACGTTGTCGCCCGGCATCACCATCTCTGTCCCCTCC
>JAJCZP010000259.1 GCA_029262315.1 Deltaproteobacteria bacterium
CGCCGCACTGCCTGCGGCACACGTACGCCTCAATCCTCCTGTCGGAGAGCCACTCGCCGGTCTACGTGCAACGGCAGCTTGGTCACGCGAGCATCGGCTTGACAGTGGACACCTACGGGAAGTGGATCCCGATGGGGAATAAAGGGGCCGTCGATGCGCTCGACGATCCGTCTGGTAACCGAAGTGGTGACCAGATGGTGACTTCGACGGCGGCGGCGGCGGGTCGAGCAGCGCCGCAACTACCTGAAATAGAAAATGGGCCGCGGGAGAATCGAACTCCCAACCCGCTGATTAAGAGTTGCGTCGAGGAGCACACCACGACGCACCAGGAGCACCCATCACCCTGGAATCTCGACGATCTCGTGTGAGTGACAACGCTCGTGATGCAGGGTCGTACGGGGTGGTGTGGTTGCAACATGGTAGCAAGGATGGAGGACTCCGTAGGTCATCGAAAGGACGCCGCTGTCCGCTCTCTAGGTGAACGCCGCTACCGCGGCGGCGAACATCTACTCACCCGCGGGTCTTCGGGTTCGTGGGTTCGGCGCGCGCCGCTTTCCCCTCCCTTACCGCGTCCCTCGAGCCCCGAGTCGACCGCGGGCCTCCTCGGCTTCGGCCACCGGGGTGTTTCGTTCGACCGGAACGGCCCCCGGAGCCGCCGGCGGCGAAATCGCCGTCGGGACCATCGGATGGGCTGACGTGCACCTTGACGTGATCCGTCACGCGCGTGCAGGCGGCCTCGAACCTGGCCTCGATCACGGCCGTGTCCTCGCCGGGCACCCGTACGATTCGCAGCCACGCCTTCCGCGCTTCTTCGACGGCTTTGCCGACGGCACGCCACTTTGCGTCGTCGGGGCGAACGCCCATCGCATTGCTCGCGAGCGCCGATCGCAGCCGGTCCGCGAGCAGCTCGGCGGCGGACTTGTTCGTCGCCGCGGGCGCTTCTTCCCTGACGAGGGACTCGACCTTCGCGATGAGCCTTTCCATGCGCGCACGGTTCGCGGCAGGGTCGAGGTCCGTGCCCGCGAACGCGGCCGGCGACCGCGAGACGAGCGCGGCAAGGGCGGCCGTCCATCGTTCGTGCAACGCCGTGGCAGCGGCCCCCTCGACGCGCGGCGCGTTCGAGATCGTCGTCCGCAGCGTTTGCACCTGATCGGCGAGATCGCTCGGTACCTCTTCGAGCGCGGCGAGGCTTTCCAGCGCGACCACGAGCGCCTCGCGTTCAACAAGCTGTTCGGCGGCAGCGATCTCGTGCCGCTTGTGGTACCGCTCGAAGAAACTGTCCGCGGCGGACCGGAACCTGGACCACACGGCTTGGCTCTTCTCGCGGCGGACCGGGCCGATGGTCTTCCATTCGACCTGCAGTTTCTTCACCTCGGAGGCGGCGGTGTCCCACTCCGTCGATTCCGTCAACTGTTCCGCCCGCTCGCACAGGGCTTCCTTGCGCGCGAGGTTCTCGTTCCACTCCTCTTTCTTGGAGCGCAGGGCGTCGCGACGACGGGTAAAAAAGGTGTTGCACGCGGCGCGGAAGCGCTGCGCCAGATTGCGCGCCGGATCGCCCGGCACCGGCCCGGTGTCCTCCCAGGTTTTCTGCAGCTCCCGGAAGCGTGCGGCCGTCTTGCTCCAGTCGGTCGAGTCAGCCAGCGCTTCCGCCTGCGCGATGAGCGCCGTCTTGGTGGCGAGGTTCGTGCTTCGCTCCTGTCGTGCCTGGGCGAAGTAGGGCTCGCAGCGGCTGCGGAGGAAGTCCAGCGCCGTCTTGAACCGATCCCATAGACGGCGCGCGCTGTGGCGCGGCGCGTCCGCCACCTTTCGCCATTGCGACTGGAGCTCGCGTAGCGCTTCCGCCGTGGCCGCCAAATCGCTCGCCGCGCCCGCTTCTTCTTCGGCCTTCAGCGACGCGACGATGGCTTCCGCCATCGCGACGAGCTCTTCTTGCTGCTGGACGTTGGCAAACCTACGCCACTCGTCCAGGTCGCGGAGCTCCTTCACGCGCCGCGCGATCTGGCCCTGCAACGTTCGCAGGGCCGCGAGGTCTTCACCGATCTCCTTCGTCGTCTCACCCTTGCCGACGTTCTCGACGGCGGTCGTGATGTCGCGCAGTAGTCCTTCGCCTTGACGCAAGGTCACCGAGTCCGATTCGGCCGCGCGCTTGGCGCGGGTCACCAACCGCGTGAGCTTCGCGACCCGATCCCGTGTCATCGTCGCCACGGCCTCGCGCGCCGCCGTCTTGCGTGCCTCGAACGTCTCCGAGACGACGGCCAGGCGCTCCAATAGATCGGAGGCCGGCCGCGCCGCATCGTTCAGCGTGGCCGCCAGCCCCCGCGCTTCGCGTGATAGTGCCCGCCAACGGTCGGCGGCGCCTTTCGCTTCCTGGGTCGAAAGGGATTCGGCTTCGGTGACGAGGGCCTCGAGCACGGACCGGACTTCCTGGAGTGCGGTGCCGAGCGCGAGACGTTTCCGGCAGGCCTTCACGGTCACTTCGAATCGCGCCGCGAGTTGCTCGACTTCCCGCTCGTAGCCGACGAGCGGTGTGAGCTGGGCCCACTCCTCCTCGATGGAGCTCAACTCCTCAAGGACGTTCTCGCCAACCATCGTTTCGATGCGCCGGCAGAGGACCTCGCGGCTCGCCAGAGCTTCGCCGCGCTGGCGTGCCTCTTCGAGCGCGGCGGCGATCTCGCTTCGGCGCTGGGTCATGCGCACGCGCGCAGCAGCGGCGCCCGCGCCGAAGCGCCGCGCGGCCGCCGCGTCCGTGCTCGCCAGCGTGTCCCAGGCCGCACTGAGGCGCGCAAGATCCGCCGCGATACGATCGGGATCCCTGACGTCCGCGAGGCTCTCGACGGCGGCACACAACGACGCTTCCTGCTTTCGCCGCTCCTCTTCGGCGACGCGACGGGCGTTGCCCGCGTCTTCGATCTCCTGCAGCATCGTCTTCGCGCGCCGAGCCACGGCTTTCTGCTGCGTGCGCGCTTCGATGCTCCTGAGAAGCGCCACGTCCGCGCCGGGCAGTTCTCCTTGCACCACGCGCTCGAACGCGGCCAGCGCAACGTTCCTGTGCTCGCTGTTCAGCGCGGTGGCGAGCAGTTCGTCGGCTGCGCCCAGGCGGGCCACAGCAGCGAGCGCCGTGCTCTCCACTTTTGCGCGACGGGCAACGCCGCCGAGCGCACGTTCATCCGTCAATCTGGTGAGTGCGATCCCGCGTACGTCATCGGCAGCCGTGCTCTTCGCGATCACCGACACGCGCCGGACGTCCGACAACAGGCTGGTGGCTCTCGCAGCTTCGGGATTCGACGCGTCGAGGGCCATCGCGAGCAATCGATCCGCCGCGGTATCCCGTACGCCCCGGTCGGTATCCGCGCTCGTCACGCGTCCCAGAACGACCGGGTCGACGACCTTCGCAAGGACCGCCGTCCGGACCTTGGCATCGGGGTCGTGCTCCGCGAGCGCCGCGAGTTCGATGGCGTCACCCAGCTCGGGGATCGCCTGTAGGCGAACGACGGGGTCGGAGTGCTTCCAGCGGGGTTGCGGCTTGAGTCTGTCGAGAATTCTCATAGTAGGAGGACTAGGCGACTGTGGCCTCAGTGAGTGACCGTCCTGCGTAGCACGGGCCCTCCGTCACTGACCATCGCGCCTGAGCGAGAGCAGCCAGAGTCAACGTCCCCAACGGGATTCCGGCCTCAATACAGACGCGCTTTCGGGTAGTTACGAGAACACGAGCTGATCGCCGCCTCTGAACGCGCCGGCGTCCGCGTCTATTCTGCGGAGCGGCTCTACCGCGCGACCGCCCCGAGGCAGAGATCCTGCTCGGTTGCGCCTCGCTCATCTTGTTCCCCTCGAACTTGAACTCTGGAGTGACCCTGCTCGCGTGGACGCGTGAGCGCTTGATGGTCAAGCCGCCGAGCTTCCGCTCCACTTCACGCCGCACTGCCTGCGGCACACGTACGCCTCAATCCTCCTGTCGGAGAGCCACTCGCCGGTCTACGTGCAACGGCAGCTTGGTCACGCGAGCATCGGCTTGACAGTGGACACCTACGGGAGGTGGATCCTGATGGGGAATAAAGGGGCCGTCGATACGCTCGACGATCCGTCTGGTGACCGAAGTGGTGACCAGATGGTGACTTCGACGGCGTCGGCGGGTCGAGCAGCGTCGCAACTACCTGAAACAACAAATGGGCCGCGGGAGAATCGAACTCCCAACCCGCTGATTAAGAGTCAGCTGCTCTGCCAGTTGAGCTAGCGGCCCGCCCGGATGGTGCTACACGAATTCTCGGTGGCTGTCACGTCGCGCGGCGGGAGGTTCGTCCTTCCGACGAGGGCGCGGCGGCTGGACCTACTCCGCGACCTTGTGAAGACTGCAAGTAGGGATGCCCCGGGACCTACGAACGAGTACGTTGACCGAACGTCTCGCATCCTTCTACCATGGTCATGTAACTGGTCATGAGGGAGACGGCGATGCGATCTGTCATGAAGGCCTCCGAGTTCAAAGCGAAATGCCTAGAGGCGATGGACCACGTAGCGAAGACGGGCGAGAAGATCGTCATCACGAAGCGAGGCATTGCAGTCGCGCAGCTGACTCCGGTCACGAAGAAGCCGAAGACATTGTTCGGATTCCTGAAGGGCAGCATCCACTCGCACGGCGACATCATCAGTCCGATCGATGTTGAGTGGGAAGCCAACGAGTGATTCTGCTCGATACGCATGTATTGATCTGGCTTGCAGAGGGCAACCAACGACTCGGTGTGGACTCTCGGCGTCTGGCGAATCGGGCACTGGGGCGCGACGAGACCACGGTCGCCTCGATCTCGTTCTGGGAGATCGGACTTCTCGTCGGGAAGGCGCGCCTGACGCTCGACCGATCGCCCGCGGCTTTTCGACTTCTGGTCCTAGGTCAGGGGGTGCGGGAGCTACGACTGACCGGTGAAATGGCGATCACTGCGGCGGAGCTGGTAGGGTTCCACCCCGATCCCGCTGACCGACTCATCGTCGCGAGCGCACTGTCGAGCGAAGCCACGCTCGTCACCGCCGACGCGCGCATCCTACGCTGGTCCGGACCGCTCAAGACCCACGACGCACGCCGCTGACACGATCCCTCGAAGGCGGCTCCACAGCACGATTGGCGTCGCGTAACCCGACACTCCCGCCGGCTGGCCCGACCCCGGTCTCGGCGATATCATCTGTGGCGTGACCGCCGCGACGACGACATCGGGACGCTTCAGCTGGCCCCAGGTACTCGGCATCGCCCTCGTGGCGGCTGTCATGGCGAGTGGGCTCACGCTCTGGATCTGGCGCACGTATCTGTTTCCATCGGAGTTTCGACCGGTCTCGCTGAGCGCGAGCGAGGAGCGGGCGCTGGACGAGAAGCTCGCCCGGCTGGATACGATCCCGAAGGACGGCGCGGTCGTTCGGAGTGGGCGTGGGGGTGGAGACCGGCTAGAACCTGAGGCCTACGGCGAGTCCGACGCGGATCGCGAAGTCCGCTTCAACGAGCGCGAGCTGAACGCGCTCGTTGCGAATAGTCCCGAGCTGGCACGTCGGGTCGCGATCGATCTGTCGAGTGACCTCGTCAGTGCGCGCGTGCTGATCCCGCTCGACGAGGACTTTCCCGTCATGGGTGGACGCACGCTCCGCCTCAAAGCCGGGCTGGAGCTCGGCTACTCCAATGGACAACCTATCGTAGTGCTGCGCGGTGTCAGCGTGATGGGCATACCACTGCCGAACGCCTGGCTCGGTGGTCTAAAGCACATCGATCTCGTGCGAGAGTTCGGCGGCGAGCCGGGGGTGTGGAAAGCATTTGCGGACGGCGTCGACGTGATCGAGGTCCGGGACGGCGAGCTGTTCGTTCGCCTAAAGGAGTAGCGCACGACCGAGGCCATCCAACGGATGAGGAGAACCTCGAGATCCCGGTGAGCCCAACGGCCTTCTGGCCATTGGAGCACCCGGAGCGACCGGGTGACCGGCCGCTCCGGGCTGATTGGGGTGAGTGAAGGGTATCGAACCCTCGACAACCGGAGCCACAATCCGGTGCTCTACCAACTGAGCTACACCCACCACACTTTGCTACGTCTTCGAGCGCGCCAGAGGGGATTCGAACCCCTGACCTACGGCTTAGAAGGCCGTTGCTCTATCCACCTGAGCTACTGGCGCGAGTCGGACCCGAACCTTCCAGCGATCGGGGCGAGAGGACTTGAACCTCCGACCCCCTGCGCCCAAGGCAGGTGCGCTACCAGACTGCGCTACGCCCCGCTGAATCCCGAACGCCCGGCCGACTCGCGCCTGCAACCGCCGGCTTCGGCCTACCACCCCGGGTGGGGCCTTTCAAGTTGCACGTCCGCACCCCGCGTCGGACGCGGGCGATCCCCCGAGTTCGGCGACCAGCGCGTCGAGGGCGCGGCGGCGATGACTGCGGGCGTTCTTGGCACCGGCCGAGAGCTCCGCAAAGGTCTGATTGGTCTCCGGATCGAGGAAAACCGGATCGTAGCCAAAGCCGCCGGCACCCCGGGGCTCGGCGCTGATCACCCCGGGACAGGTCCCGGCCGCCGTAACGACGCCGCCATCGGGCCAGACGAGCGCCATCACACAACGAAACGCGGCGGCGCGGCTCCCCTCGGGCACCGCTGCCATTTCGTGCAGGAGCAAGCCGACATTCTCGCCATCGGTCGCCGCCGCGCCAGCATAACGCGCCGACCGAACCCCCGGCCGCCCGCCGAGCGCAGCGACTTCGAGGCCGGAGTCATCGGCCAGGACCGGCACGCCGACGCGAGCCACGAGATCCCGCGCCTTCAGGAGAGCGTTCGTCTCGAACGTGTCACCGGTCTCCTCGACACTCCACTCCGAGACGACCTGGCCAACCGGGACGACCTCGATCCCGATCGCACCGAGGATGGCGCGCACCTCGGTGAGTTTTCCGGCGCTATTGCTCGCCAGAACAATACTGGCGGGAAGGTCGCGCGCCATCGCGAACTACGCCTTGGCCGCGTCTCGGACGACCTGACGCTGCAACTTGGTCAGGGTCTCGATGCCGCCAGCCGCGAGCCCCGTCAGCGTATTCAGCTCGGCCTGCGAGAAGGGCTTGCCTTCGGCGGTCCCCTGCACTTCGATGAACCGCCCGCGCCCGGTCATGACGACGTTCATGTCGACCCCGGCGCGACTGTCCTCTTCGTACGGCAGATCGAGACACGGCCGGCCACCGACGATCCCGACACTCACGGCGGCCACCGAGTCGGCAAGCGGCTTGCCGGTAATGTCACCACGCTCTTGCAGCGCCCGCAGGGCCAGTGCCAACGCCACGTACGCACCGGTGATCGACGCGGTCCGCGTACCGCCATCGGCCTCGAGCACATCGCAGTCGAGCGTGATCGTCCGTTCGCCGAGCGCCTCCATGCGCGTCACCGCCCGCAAACTCCGGCCGATCAGCCGCTGGATTTCCAGCGTACGACCGCCCTGCTTGCCGCGCGCCGCCTCACGGTTGCTCCTGGTGTGGGTCGAACGCGGGAGCATGCCGTACTCCGCGGTGACCCACCCACGCCCGCTCCCCCGAAGAAACGGGGGCACGCCTTCCTCGATCGAGGCGGCGCAGATCACCCGCGTGTTGCCGGCGGTGATCAGCGCCGAGCCTTCGGCGTGTTTGAGGAAATACGGCGTGATCTCGACCGGGCGAAGCTCGTTCGGCCGTCGACCGTCGGCACGTGTGCGTTTCGCGCGTGCGGGTGCCTTCACGCAGCACTCTCCCGATGGACACCCCCGCCTCGAAGGCGACTTGGTTCGCGACTTGCCATGCGATTCTCCTTTAGCTTCCAGGCGACGTTCGACGTGGCGCTATCACGGCGAAAGCGTCACGTCGAATCATGCGCCGTCACGCGATAGTCAGCGCGCCGACACGGCGGCGGTGCATGAATGCCGTTCTTCCTACCGCAGCGTCGGGCGCGTGCCGATTCTCTGACTCGCCGCACGACGTTCACTGCGAGGTATTAAAGATTCTGCCTATCCCAGGCGATACAGGCTTGTTACTTTTTTCACGCACCTTCAACTCGGCAACGCGGTTCGGAGAGCGTACGACTATGGATCCATTTCCGTTTCTCATAGGGAACCACCCGCTGCTGCAGAAGATCCATACCCTGATCAAGAAAGTCACCGCGACCGATGCGACGGTCCTGGTGTCTGGCGAGAGCGGGACTGGGAAAGAACTCGTCGCCCGTGCCCTCCACGGACTGTCTCCGCGCGCGGACCGTCCATTCATTCCGGTCAACTGCGGCGCGATTCCGGCCGAATTGCTCGAGTCCGAAATCTTCGGCCACGAGCGTGGCGCCTTCACCGGTGCAATCGGCGCGCGCTCGGGCATGTTCCAGCTGGCCAATGGCGGCACGATCTTTCTCGACGAGGTCGGCGAGATGAGTCCACGCCTGCAGGTGAAGCTGCTGCGGGTGCTGCAGGATCACGAGGTCAGACCGGTCGGCGGCGATCGGACGATGAAGGTCGACGTCCGTGTCCTCGCCGCGACAAACAAGGATCTTCAACACGAGGTCGAGCGCGGCACGTTTCGCGAAGACCTCTTCTATCGGTTGCAGGTCATCCCGATCGTCATGCCACCGCTCCGCGAGCGCCGCTCCGACATCCCGATTCTGGCGCACCACTTCCTCGAGAAGCACAACCGCAAACGACCCGAGCGTCCCGTCCAGGTGACCGATGAAGCCATGGTCCACCTCTGGGAGTACGACTGGCCCGGGAACGTCCGCGAGTTGGAGAATCTCATCGAGCGAATGGTCATCCTCTCGGAGGACGGTGTCATCCGGGTCGACAGTCTCCCGACCAATATCCGCTCGTTCATCTCGGAGAAGCGCATTCCCAAGCCCACGCTGTCCGAGAGCGGCCTCGATCTGAACAGCGCCGTCGAGGAATTCGAGAATCGGCTGATCGAAGAGGCCCTTCGCCGCACTAAGGGGAACAAGCAGGCCGCCGCGCGCCTCCTGGGCCTGAAGCGAACCACGTTGGTGGCAAAACTTCGACGCCGAAAGACCGGCATTCCGTTCCCTCAAGGCACCACTCAGGGCTACATGCTGGCACCGGGAGAAACCCATGGATAAATCCACAGCCACCGTGCTCGTCGTCGATGACGATCGCAGCGCACTCGACATCCTGACGCGGCTCCTCGAGAAAGAGGGCTTCACACCAGTGGCGGCCAACAGCGGGCGCCGCGCCCTCGAGATCCTCACCACGCAGACCGTCGACGTCATTCTCCTCGATGTCATGATGCCCGAAATGGACGGCTTCCAGGTGTGCGCCGAACTCCGAGCTCAAGAAAAGACTCGCGAGATCCCGGTGATCCTGGTTACGGCCAAGGACGACATGGAGACGCGCCTCACCGGCATGAAGCTCGGCGTGAGCGAGTTCCTGGCCAAGCCCATCAACAAGCACGATCTCTTCGCGCGCGTCCGGGCTCAACTCCATCAGCGCGATCTGTCGCAGGGCATCACCCAGATCCTGGATCAGTAGCGCCGACCGACTACGCCGCGAGATCGTCCTTCGCGGCGCGCTCGGCGTGCTCTTGTAGGATGGCACGCATCGCGTCGACGGACGGTGCACGGCTGATGAGGGCGCGGATCTGTGCCCCGCCGTGCACGTACTTCACCATGCGGCACCCCAGACCACGCGCGCGGCCAATGGCCGTCGCCGGATGCAGCACCGCGGCCAGCCGTGCGATCAGCGCGTCGATCGCCAGGAACCGCGCGCGGGAACTCACCACGGGTGGGGTCTCGCCCCGGCGGAGTGCGGCGATCTCGCGGAAGATCCAGGGATTGCCGAGCGTCCCGCGGCCGATCATGACGCCGTCGACGCCGCCATCTTGCAAACGATGCACGCCTTGCGCCGCGGTCATGATGTCCCCGCTGCCAACGACCGGGACCCGCACGGCAGACTTCACCTCGGCGATGAGATCCCAATCGGCGTCACCACTGTAGAGCTCCTTCCGCGTGCGACCGTGCACCGCGATCATCGCCGCGCCCTCGCCTTCCGCCATGCGCGCGACCTCGACGGCGTTCCGAGACGCGTCGTCCCACCCCGCCCGGAGCTTGACCGTATACGGGATCGTCAGCGTACGGCGCAGAGCCCGCAGAATGTCACGCAACACCTCCGGCTCGCGCATGAGCCCGGCGCCGCCGCCCCTCTTGGTGACCTTGGGCGCCGGACAACCACAGTTCACATCGATGATGTCGGCGCCGAGATCCTGCGCGATGGCCGCGGCCTCGGCCATCCGCGCCGGCTGGGCGCCGAAGAGCTGCATGGCCAGCGGCCGCTCGTGCGGCAGGTAGCTGAGCATACGGTGGGTCTTGAGATCGTGACGCGCGAGCGCCTCGACACTGATGAGTTCGGTCACAACCAGGCCGACCGCACCAGGATTGCCCTCCTTCACGAACGCGCGATACGCCGAGTCGGTGATGCCGGACATCGGTGCCAGCATGACGTTCGGCTCGATCCGAATCCCACCGATCGCGAAGCCCGGTGAGGGCACACCTCCGTCCGGCTGATCGGCCGGCTCGCCACACGCGCGCGCCATCGGGCCGGATGTCGAATCGCTGCCCTTGCGCGCGACCGAATCGGCGGCAACCTCGCCATGCCCACGGGGAGCGGGATCGGGTGCTGTCTCGTTGCGCTCGTCGCTCACAGCGTTGGCCAGTGGTCGTTCCACGGGCGCGCTTGCTCGTAGGCATACGCGGCCTGCAGCACGAGCTCGTCGCGATGACGCGGACCGACGATCTGCAGCCCCGCAGGCAGTCCGGCATCCGTAAAGCCAGCGCGCACGCTGGCAGCGGGATGTCCGGAGAAGTTGAACGGGTACGTGAACGCGACGGCACCCAGTGCCGACTCGATCGGAACGCCGTTGATCTCGGTCGGAAACGGCCCACTCGCTGGGAACGCCTCGGTGGGAAGGGTCGGCGTCAGCAGGAGCGCATAGCGCGCAAAGATGTCGGTCAAGCGCGCGTGCAGCAACGCGCGCTTGCGCTGGGCACGCCCCATGAACTCAGGGCCGATCTTCTTCCCGTGCTCCATGCCGGCGAGGAAGGCGCGGCCGAACTTGTCGCGATTCCCCTCGATGTCCTCGGCGAGCGCTGCATAGGTCTCGGACGCGGAGACCAGCGCCCATTCGACGCCGAGATCGGGAAGCGGCTCCAGTCCGCCGGACCCGGCCAGCTCGTCGTCGATGACGTCCACGCGATGGCCGAGCTCACGAAACGCGGCCGCCGCGGCTTCGACTTCGCGCCAGACATCGTCCTGGACCATGGCGTAGCCAAGCGTCTTGCTGAGCGCGATGGGCAAGCCCGGGGGCAGGTCGCCCAGCACGGCCGAGTAAGACACTGGCGGCGGCGGCAGCGAGTCGGGATCGGCGGGATCGGGTCCGGCGACGGCGTCGAGAAAGAGCGCGCCGTCGCGCACCGTACGCGTGAGTGGCCCGTAACACACGGTGTCGATCCAGGCACTCATGGGTGTCCCGGGACCGCGCGCCTCGACCGGCACGCGACCAAACGACGGTTTCATTCCGAAGGCACCGACGTAGCACGCCGGAATGCGAATCGACCCGCCGCCATCGGAAGCAGTCGCGAGCGGCACCATCCCCGACGCGATCGCCGCCGAAGATCCGCCGCTCGACCCGCCCGGCGTACGCTCCAGGTTCCAGGGATTGCGCGTAACACCGAACACGAGGTTCTTGGTCAGCGCGGTGTAGCCAAACTCAGGTGTGTTCGTCTTGCCAATGACGATCGCGCCGGCGGCCTTCAAGCGCGCCACCTCTATGGAGTCGCTGGTCGGACGAAAGTCGCGGTACGGGAGCGAGCCGAACGAGGTCGGCAGCCCGGCAACGTGCTCGAGATCTTTGACGCCGAGAGGCAACCCCGCCAATGGCCCCACATCTTCGCCGGCGGCGAGTCGCCGATCGATCGCCTCGGCGTCGGCGAGGGCCCGCTCGGGACACAGGACGACGAAGGCGTTCAGGCTCGGATTGAGGGACTCGATGCGCGCGAGCGACGCGCGGACGAGCTCGACCGCGGAGAGTTCCCGCGCCCGAATTGCTGTAGCGAGTGCATGGGCGGATGCGAAGGAAGGATCAGGCATTTCGACCTCGCTAAGCCCCTGATCCTGCAAGGCTTTCTCGTATTCGCGGGACCACGCGAACAAAAGGGTTGTTCTTGGGCATGCCGGAGGGGAATAATTGCCGCATGGCAGACTTCATGTTCGTCGCCCTAGGAATGGTCGGCGGCGCCATGGTCGTAGCCGTTGCCTTCCTCGTAGCCCGCTAAGGCAAGGCTACTCTGGTCGCTCGTCGACAGGAAGATAGTCTCGCATCGGCGGGCCACTATACGTCTGCCGGGGCCGGGCGATCTTCTGCTCCTCGTCGAGCAACATTTCCGTCCACTGCGCCAGCCACCCCGCCGTCCGCGGAATCGCGAACAGCACCGGGAACATATCGAGCGGAAATCCCATCGCTTGGTAAATGATGCCCGAGTAGAAGTCGACGTTCGGGTACAGCCGATGGGAGACGAAGTAGTCGTCGGCAAGCGCGATCCGCTCGAGCTCGAGCGCCACATCGAGCAACGGACTACGTCCCGTCACCTCGAACACCGAGTCGGCGATCTCTTTGATGATCTTCGCGCGCGGATCGTAGTTCTTGTAGATGCGATGGCCGAAACCCATGAGCCGCATCTCACCGGCCTTCACCCGCTTCATGTATGCTGGCACCTTATCGGCCGAGCCGATCTCCATCAGCATCCTGATGACCGCCTCGTTGGCGCCACCATGGAGGGGCCCGTAGAGCGCCGCGGCCGCGGCCGCCGTCGCCGAGTACGGATCGGCCTGCGAGCTCCCGACGCAGCGCATCGCCGTCGTCGAACAATTCTGCTCGTGGTCCGCGTGCAGGATGAACAGCACGTCGAGCGCCCGTTCGAGCACCGGATTGGGCCGATACTTGAGTTCGGTCATCTTGAACATCATGTTCAGTAGATTGCCGGTGTAGCTGAGGTCGTTGTCGGGATACGCGTACTGCATGCCGATCGAGTGCCGATAGGCGAACGCCGCCAGGGTCGGGATCTTGGCGATCAACCGATGCGTCTGCACGCGCCGCGATTCCGCGTCGAAGATGAGCTTCGCCTCGGTGTAGAACGTCGACAGCGCGCCGACCGTGCCCACGAGGATCCCCATCGGATGCGCGTCGTAGTGGAAGCCGTCGATGAACTTCTTGATGTTCTCGTGGAGCATCGTGTGGTGGGTGATGTTGTGGACGAAAGCTTCGAGATTCTCGCGCCGCGGCAACTCGCCCTTGACGAGCAAGTACGCCGTTTCGAGGTAGGTGCTGTGCTCGGCGAGCTGCTCGATGGGATAGCCACGGTAGTGCAGGATCCCGCGGTCACCGTCGATGTAGGTGATCCCACTCCGGCACGCCGCGGTGTTGGTGAAGGCGGGATCGTAGGCCATGAGCCCGAAGTCTTCCTCCGAGGTCTTGATCTTGCGGAGATCCATCGCGCGCACGGTCCCGTGCTCGATAGGAAACTCGTACGTCTTGCCGTTGCGATTGTCCGTTACGGTTAATGAGTCTTTCGCCATCACCCCTGCCTTGTCGTGTGGACCTGAATCGATCCGAGGAAACCCTATCGGGAAGCCCTTTGATTGTAGCGGACCCCCCCGCTGGAGCAACCAAACGCGCCGAAGGAGCGTCGAAGGCCCCGTAAGGACCGGGAACGACGACATCGCGCACTGATCAGCGGCATCCGGAAGACGGCGGCGACGGGAGCGGAAACGGACCCCGCTCAGCGCGGGACTTGATACAGGTACTCGTGCAGATACCGGATCTCTTCGGTCATCCGCTCCATATCGACGCGCATGAGGTCACGAATCGAGAGCATCGAGATCAGCTGGCCATCGCTCACGATCGGCAAATGGCGGATGTTGGCCTGATCCATCTTGCGCATCGCCGTCTGGTAGTCTTCGTCGGGGTCGGCGATGACTAGCTCGAAGGTCATCACCTCGCCGACACAGGTCGTAGCCGGATCGAGGCCGCGATTGCTCACGCGGCGCACGATGTCGCGCTCGGAGAATACACCGACGAGGCGCTCACCCTCGAGACTGGCGACGATGCCGACGTTGTGCGCCTCCATCGTGCGAGCAGCCTCCGCCACCATGCCATCGCGTTGGACGGCAAAGATGAAACCCTCGCGCATGACCTCTCGTAGCGTCCTCATAGGGCTTCCTTTCCTGCCCTCGTCATAGCGCAGTGTCCGCGCGATGCCTACAAGAAAATGCGCCCTGGGAAATTAGTAATTCCAGGGGCTTAGCGCTGCCCTAGCGGGCTTGCGATAGCGCTTGCGCGCCCGCGGCGACGCGCTCGGCCGCTTGCTCGCCACTGTGAACGCAGTCGGGGATACCGACGCCCCGGTACGCGTTACCCGCAAGCGCGAGGCCCGCATGACGAGCAGTAGCGCGCTCGATCCGTGCCACACGGTCGAGGTGTCCGACGTCGTACTGCGGCATCGCACGGACGTAGCGCCGGACACGCACGAGATGCGGCCGGGCGCGCACACCGAGCAGCACGTCGAGTTCGGCCCGAACCGTCTCGACGAGCTCGTCGTCGGAGCGTTCCAACACATGCGGCGCCAACGCGCCACCACAGAACGCACGCAGCAGCACCATCCCCTCGGGGGCGCGTCCCGCGTACTTGATGCTCGAGAACGATCCCGCGATCAGGTCCGAGCGTTCGACGGCGGGCACCACGAAGCCGAAGCCATCGAGGGGATGCGGAATGTCACTGCGCGGATAGGCCAAGGTGACCGTCGCCGAGGACGCGTGGCGAATGGCGTCCAGGTCCTCGGCCAGATCCGGATCGAGCGGGCGCAGCAGTCCCGCCGCGTCGTAGGACGGCGTGGCAAGGACCACCGCGGCCGCCGACACCGTCTCGCCGTCATCGAGGACGACACACCACCCCCCGGTCGCGGCCGGCGTCACGCCAACGACCCGGGTCCCGGTCCGGACAGCGCCCGCCGGAAGCCGCGCCACCAGCGCATCCACGAGCGTCTGCATGCCGGCGCGGAAGCTTGCGAAGAGCGTCCAGCGCGCACCGCTCTCCTTTCCAGCCGCCGCGAGCGCCTGACGGCTCAAGGCGAGAATCAGGCTCCGGTCGCGCTCCTCCATCTCGAGAAACCGCGGCATCGTTGCCGCGAGGCTCAGCCGCTCGGGATCGGCCGTATAGATGCCGCCGACCAGTGGCTGCACGGCGCGCTCGAGCGCTTCCCGCCCGAGCCGTCGGGTCACGAAATCGGCAAGGCTTTCGTCGGTGCGCGAACTCGGGCGACGAGGCAAGACGAGATCGCACGCCATCCGCAACTTCCCCCGCCATGAGAACAGCGACGAGGCCAGCAGCGGGCCGAGCGCGGTCGGCGCCATCAGCATGAAACCTTCCGGAAGGGGATGCAGCCGACGATTGTGGACGACGTACGTGCGCCGCTTGGTATCGCGGGTGCCAATGATCTCGTCGTCGAGGCCGAGTCGGTGGCAGAGCGCGAGCCCCCACGGCTTCTCGGTGAGAAACGAGTCCGCACCCCGTTCCATCACGAAGCCGTCGACTCGTTCGGTCGCAATGGTCCCGCCCATCTCTGCGCTCGCTTCGAGCACCCGGACCGGAACGTCGAGCTCCGTCAGCCGATGCGCGGCGGACAATCCCGCCAAACCGCCGCCGATGACGACGACCGGTCGCTCCTTCGTCATGCGCCCCGCTCGCGCCGTGGGCATGCGCCCCGCCAATGCCAGTCGCGAGCGCTCACCTAACCGCACTGAGTTCGTGCACGGCATCGACCAATGCCGCCACGTGCTCGGGCGGCGTCTCCGGCAGGACACCGTGCCCGAGATTGAAGATATGCCCAGGACGGCCACCGGCCTGATCGAGAATGCGCTGTACGCGGCGACGGATCTCGTCGGGCGAGGCCAGCAGCGCCACAGGATCGAAGTTCCCCTGTACGGCGACGCCGGCGCCGAGGCGCGCCCAGGCGTCGGCCAGATCCACACGCCAATCGAGGCCGATCACGTCGCCGCCGGCCTCGCGCATGAGTTCGAGGAGCGTGGCCGTCCCAGTCCCGAAATGCACGACGGGCACGCCCGACGACGCAAGCGCCTCAAACAGGGTACGCATGTGCGGCAACACGTACGCCCGGTAGTCGTCTGGTGACAGACAACCCACCCAACTGTCGAAAAGCTGCAACGCGTCGACCCCGGCGCTCACCTGAGCCTGTAGGTACTCGACGGTCGCCTCGGTCAGCCGCTCCATCAATCGATGCCAGGTCCGCGCATCGCCGTACATCAGCTTCTTCGTCTCTGCGTAGTTCCGGGACCCACCCCCCTCGACGGCGTAGGACGCAAGCGTAAACGGCGCTCCGGCAAAGCCTACGAGCGGCACTTCACCGGCAAGAAGCGCTTGCGCGTGGCGGATCGTCTCGAACACGAAGGGCGTACCTTCGGCCGCGGGCACACGCGCCAGGGCGTCGACGTCCGCGGCGGATCGCACGGGCCGATGAATCACCGGTCCATCCCCCTGCGCGAACTCGAGCCCCACTCCCATCGGCTCGAGAATCAACAGGATGTCGGCGAACAGAATCGCGGCATCGACGGGAAAGCGCCGGATCGGGAGCAGCGTCACCTCGGCGGCCAGAGCGGGCGTCTTGCAAAGCTCGAGAAAGCCGTGCTGCTCGCGAAGGGCTCGATACTCTGGAAGAAATCGTCCGGCCTGGCGCATGCACCATACCGGCGTGCAGTCGGTGGGCTGGCGACGACAGGCGCGGAGAAACCGCTCGGATCGAACCGACATCCTGCCGAAGATGCCAGGGAAGGTGGCAAGCGTCGAGCGCTCCCCTTGCACGTGCCGCAATCCGGGAGTGTAATCAGCATGTGCGGCGCCGACACTGGTCATCGCTGGTATTGGTCCTCGGATTCGGGCTGCTGACCGCTGTCGTCATCGAGATGGAAGCCGAGGCGCAGCGACGCCTCGGTGGAAGCGGACGTCCCGTCCGCCTCGAAGGCTACTGGGAAGGCACGCGCGCCGATCCCGAAGTCATCGGCACCCTCGTGGTCTCACCCGACGGCACGCGGAAACGCACGCTCGGCGTGACCGCGGCACAGGGCTATCAACCGCCCGAAGAAGGCACGCAGATCTTTCGAGGCAGCACGACCCAACCGATCGCACTCGTCCTTCGCGGCCGCAGCGAACTCGTCGCGCGCTTCATGGACGCGAAGCCGACCGAGCGCATCATCGCGTTCGGGCTGTACTCCGCGGGGGCCGCTCAGCTCGTCTTGAGTTCAGTGGAGCTGAAGACACTCCCGACGCCGGACCCACCCGACTGAGCGCGGCGAGCGTAGTCCACCGGCTGGCGCCCCCTGCCTCCCAAGAAACCCCCGGGAAACTCCCGGCAGAACGCGACCCGCCATCCGCGCGAATCGAGGCGACCACGCTCAACCGAGCGGATCCCCGGGCGCCGCGGAGAGCGTTCGGTAGAGCTCGACCAGCGCCAACGTGTCGCGGCCACAGTAGGCGAGCAGGTCGGCGCGGAGCACTGCGCGACGCTGCCGTGACGTAGCCCGGTCGACGAGCTCGTCGCGACCTGCCGAGGCCACCAGACCGTGGCGAATCGCCAGGTCTTCATAGCCGAGTTCGGGCACGAGCGCGGGCAGGACCCGTTTGAGCGAGAAAGAGCCGCGAAAATCCGGATGGTAGCAATGCGCCCGAACGATCGGCAGCAGATCGACGATGCGGGCGGCAAGAGCTCTGAGGCGCGCGGCGAGATCAGGCAACTCGGTCGCGAGGGCCTCGAGGACGTCGGCCTCGAAGCTCGAGTACGACAACGCCGAACCCGGCCCTTCGGTGGCCGTCAACAGCGTCTCGGCAAAGGCACGGCGCGGATCTCCATCGCCATCATGCAGATACTCGAAGTGCTCCAGCGCGCCGGTCGCGCTCAGCACGTGATTCGACCACTGGAACGGGACGTTCTCGTACGGCCGCGTCCCCGGATAGATCGGCACGGGTGCGCTGAAAGTCTCAAAGTCGATGCAGTGGGCCGGCCAGACGATGACGGCAAGCGCCTC
>JAJCZP010000260.1 GCA_029262315.1 Deltaproteobacteria bacterium
CCACATCCACCCACCACCCCCCCCCCCCCCGCCCCCCCCCCCCCACGGCCACCCTCCACTGCACCCCCCTCGGAACTAAAGCCGAATCTTCAACCCTTCGGTCGCACACTCGACATCGAGTTCGTGCGCATGCTCCCGCATCTCACGCCCGAGATGGGTAAGCACCAGCCGACGACAGGACAACTTCGAGAGCTGTGGCTCGAGGGTCTTCCATTGGATGTGGGGACCCATGGAGCGTTCGTAGGCTGTGCATTCGCACAGGAACAGATCGGCATCGCGAGAAAGATCGACGAAACGATCGATCCAGGGCGAATCGCCCGAGTAGACGATGCGCTTGGTGCCGATGGTCAACTCGTACGCCAGCGACACTTCGTCCACCTGATGCGGCACCTGCACCGCATGGATCTCGACGTCGCCGATCGTCGTCCGGGCTTCCGCGTCGAGCTCCCGGAACTCCAGCGGAAAAGGAACCGTCTCCCGCGACAAGTCGCTGTAGAGCGTCTGGAAGAGCGTCCAGGCCCGTGCCTCGATCCCCGGTGGGCCGACGATCACGAACGGCCGCTCTCGCGGCTGCTCGTACATGTACTCGAGGATCAGAAACGGCAGCCCGGCAAAGTGATCACCATGCAGATGACTGATCGCCACGAAGTCGAGCGCGGCGGTCGACAGCCCACGCTGCTTCATCGACATGAGCAGCGTCGGACCACAGTCGACGAGAAAGCTCGAGACGCCCGTCTCGACGAGGTAGGCCACGTGCGCGTGGCCACCGCTACAGAAGGCGTCCGATGAGCCGAGGATCGTCACATCGACGCTGCCTGCGGCACCCATGATTGATCCTTAGCCTCATCCACAGGCGTAAGGCAACGGGCCATGGCACGGGCCTTGGCAGGTCGCATGGCTCAGCGTGTCACTCCCGTGACGGACGTCACCTGGGACATGCGCATAAGCCGCACGGGTAGCGCACCGCCCATCGAGCCTACGGTGCGAATTTCAGCGGCTTTTCCTGGCACCGGCTTTGCTGACCCTTCCCGCGCCCACTCCAGGGCGTGGAGGATGTTGATGCTAGCTCTTCGATTCAGCGCTGCCATACTCGGGCTTCTCATCCTGCTCTCTGCTCCCGCGCGCGCCACTATGATGGTGCGCATGAGCGACGAGTCTCTGGTCTTGGGATCCGCCGCCATCGTGAGCGGAACCGTCACCGATATTCGGAGCGCGCACGGCGCCGTCGGCGAGATTCACACCTACATCACGCTCGCCGTCGACGAGGTGCTCAAGGGCTACGTCCCGCAAGCATCGGTAACGATCCGCGAGCGCGGTGGGCGGGTCGGCGACGATGAGCTCTGGCTCTTCGGCAACCCACACTACGAGGTCGGAGAATCGACCATTGTATTCCTCGATCAGGACAGCGAGGGCTTTCTTCGCACGAACCAGATGGCGCTTGGGAAGTTCGGCATCGAGTACGACGCTACGGGTCAGACGGTCGCCACGCGCCAGCTCGACAACGTCGGCGTGATTGCACTCGGTGGAGCGGCGCTCCAGTCCCACGAAACGGGTGATCGTCGTCCGGCCGACGAGTTCAAAGCACGCCTCCGTGACATCGTACGCACCCAGCCGGTCCCGCTCCCCATGCAGCCACTCTCGAACCCCGTGGCCAGCGCGGACCTCGACGGCGCGAGCGCCACGTCGGGCTTTACGCTCTTCAACAACGTCCGCTGGTTCGAGCCCGATGACGGCACCCCCGTACGCTATTGGATCGACCAAGCGGGTGACGACAAGCTCGGCCCTGCCGCCTCCGACGCCGCCATGGCAGCCGCGTTCGCGGCGTGGAACAATGTCCCGAACTCCTCGCTTGTGCTCGAGTCGGCAGGCTCGACCGCCGCGACCCCCAACACATTCTGCGACGGCACGACCAAGATCATCTTCAACGATCCGTACAACCAAGTCACGGATCCGAACGGCTGCGGCGGCATCCTCGCGATCGGTGGCTACTGCGCCGGCGGAAGCTTCCGCACCGTCAACGGCGTCAATTTCCGCAAGATCAACGAGGGCGACATCGTCTTCAACAACGGCTGGACCAACTGCGCGTTCTGGAACAGCAGCAACGTGGCCGAGGTCGCCACGCACGAGGTTGGGCACACCATCGGCCTGGGGCATTCGACCGACGGCTCTGCCACGATGTACTCGTTCGCGCACTTCGACGGCCGCGGCGCGTCGCTCCGCCCGGACGACGAAGCCGGCGTCGCGTTCATCTACCCAGGATCCGGCGGTGGTGGCGGCGATCCCACGCCGACACCGACACCAACCGTGACACCACCCCCGACACCGGCGCCGCCAGACGCGGACGGTGACGGCATTCAGGATGCCGCCGACAACTGCCCGACGACACACAACACGGCGCAGACCGACATCGACAGCGACGGCGTCGGAGACGCCTGTGACAACTGCGCGGCTATCGCCAACGCGGATCAGGATCCGGCCGATGCCTGCGGGTTGCTGGCGCTGAAACGCATGCGGATCAGCTTCGGCCGTCGAGGCAATGGCGACCGTCTGCAGGTCAAGGGAAGCTTCACCCCGACAGCGGCTGGCGCCACGCTCGGGGAGATTGCCGGGCAACCGGTGAGGATGAGCCTGTTCAACTCGTTCGGTGAGCGGATCCTCGACGTGACCGTCCCGTCGGACAACTGGAAGGCCAACCGTCGCGGCACGCGCCTTCTATTCAAAGACCGGACCGGGCAGTTGCTTGGTGGCGTGACCCGCGTCACCCTGAGCTCGAAGAAAGGCTCGACCTTCACCTTCTCGGCGGCGGCGAAGAACCTCGATCTGAGCGGCAGCGTCGGCCCCGCGCTCACCATGACCCTCGAAATCGCCGAGGACGCGTACGTCAGCGCCAACGGCTGCGAAACGAATCGCCGCGCCACCCGCATGCGCTGCAGCCAGCGAGGCTAAGCGATCAGCCGGCCGTCGTGAGCGCCGGGGCCCTACGGCCCGCGCTCACAGATGGTTCCGGCGGCCTCCAGAGCGGAGCGCATGCCGCCGAAGTCCGCCCGACTACGGGTGGACCCAGACAAGCCCAGGTCGATCCAGCCGTCCCCTGGCCCAGCCCCCCGTCTGTGGTAAGACCCGAGCCATGGAGGCGAGTCTGAAGATCCGCCGTGCGCGGCGTCGAGACTTCGAGCAGGTGCGAACCCTGCTCGGCGCGAGCGCGCCGGCCGTACGCGCCGAGAAGAAGCGCTTTCGCCGCCTCGTCTCCACGCTACGCGAGGATCTCTACCTTGCCGAACGAGAGCGGGACGCCACCGTCGTTGGACTGGCCGTCGTTGCCTACGCGCGTGGCCTCGGCCCGCCCACCGCCGTCATCCGACGGCTGCTGGCCCCATCCTCCACGGCGACGCAGCTGCTGCTGGACTCCGCCTGCGCCCGGGCCGCCGCTCGCGGATGCGCGCGCATCGAGGTACAGCTCGAGGATGGGAGTCTCGTGGAACAACTCCGCGAGACGGGCTGGGCGGACGGACCGCGCACCTTGGCTCGCGGCGTACCGGGGCCAGCATTGGAGGAAGCCTCGTGATCCTGAAGACACTCGTCGGATTTCTGCTCGGATTCATTCTCGGCGTGAGCGGCACTGTGTTCATGGTGACCTCGGGCGCCGGTAACTACATCGTGGCGGCCAATCCGCGGGTGCAAGAACTCGAGGAGAAGATCCGGGAAGTCGTCGGCGAACGCGAGTTCGCAACGCGGCGGCTCGAAGACGTCGCGCGCCTGACCGAGCGCATGGCGACGCGCTTTGAAGATCTCGAGCAGCGCTTCAGCGAGATCCAACGCAACCGCACGGCCTCGCTCACGGCGGACACCGACCAGGCCGCCTCCGATCCACCCCCACCATCAGACGCTGACGCGCCCGAAGCGGACCCGCCAGCGGCGCCAGGGACGTAGCGCCAGACGACTCCACATGGGCGCCCCCGAAGACCACGCTCCAACCTCGAACGACGCCGACCCCGACGAGACGTTCACCCTCGAGATCGCATCACTCTCGAACGGACGCGACGGCCTCGGCCGACACGACGGTAAGGTCATCTTCGTCCCCGGTGTCGCACCTGGTGATCGCGTGCGGAGTCGGATCACGGAGAGCCACGGCTCCTATGCACGAGCCACCATGGTCGAGCTCCTCGAAGCCGGAGCCGCGCATCGGACGCCCCCGTGCCCATGGGTCGCTGCGTGCGGCGGTTGCGCATGGCAGCAAGTGGCCTACGCAGCGCAGCTCGAGGCCAAGACGCAAAACGTCCGCGACGCCCTGGCCCGGATCGGCGGCGTCCACGCCGAACGCGAACTCGCGATCGTCCCTGCCCCGGACGAATGGAGCTATCGCCGCCGGATCCGGCTGCACGTCGACGCCGGGCGCGTCGGGTATCGCGCGGCGCGCTCCCGACGTCTGGTGGAGATCGAGACCTGCGGCGTCGCCACCCCCGTCATTGCGGCGCTCATCGCGCCCCTGCGAACCCTCGTCCCACAGCTGAGAACCCGGCTGACCTCCGCGGAGCTGATCGCGAACGGGGCCGATGGCGCCGTCCTGCTCCTCACCGCACGCGACGCCTTCCGACCCCGCGATGGCAGCACGCTGCGCGCCTTCCTCGCCGAGCATGCGACGGTCGCCGGAGTCAGGCTCCGCGGACACGGCTGGCAGCGCAGCGTCGGAGATGTCCGCGTCGCCGTGTATCCCGAGCCCACCGAACCACCCATCCTCCAGACCGCCGGCGCGTTCTCGCAGGTGAACGCCGATGCCAATCACCAGCTGGTCGCGGCCGTGGTGGCCATGGCCCGTCCGGCCACGACAGCGGTCGACCTGTTCTGCGGCACTGGCAACCTGAGCCTCCCGCTCGCGCGCGCCGGCCTTGCCGTGCAAGGCTTCGATCGCGATCGCACGGCCATTGCCGCGGCGCGCGGAAGCGCCAAGCACGCGCACCTCGGCGCGCGGACCCGCTTCGCCGTTCACGATGCCATCGACGCCCTCGGAAAGCTGGAAGGCAGCCCGGATCTCGTCGTACTCGACCCTCCGCGCGGCGGGGCCCCCGACGTCGCCCGCAAGCTCGGTCGCATGCGTCCACCGCGCGTCCTGTACGTCTCGTGCGACCCGGCCACACTTGCCCGAGACGCCAAAACGTTGGCCGCTGCCGGGTACCGTATCGATCGGGTGCAACCGATCGATCTCTTCCCGCAAACCGAGCACGTCGAAACCATACTGGAAGCCGCCTTGACTGGCCCCTAAGGCCCTTCTAAGGTCCTCCCACTGCGATGCCCAAAGGTGACAAAACCGCCCGCGCGAAGGTCACGATCATTTCGGGCAAGGGCGTCTCGCAGACGATCAACTATCTGCTCGAAGACCGCGACGAGCTCGAATGGTTGGTTGCGGTCGGGCGGAACAAGAGTGGTGAGATTTTCTTCTATGACACCGGTGGGGACATCGTCGAAGATCTCGGTACGCTCGAGTATCTGAAACAGCGCATCATCCGCGCGCACTTCGGCGAAGAGCCCGAGTAAAGACGCACGCACGTCGCGGCCGCTCGCACTCCTGGAGTCTGGCCCGCGCTAGCGAAGCTCCTCGGGAATACGCGCGAGCACCTGCCCGTGCGCGACGCGAATCGGCACCCGGATCAGGCTGCGTCCGAACGCGGGCCCGGCAATGCATTCGCCGGTATTGGGCTCGTACATCGCACCATGTGTCGCACACACGATGTGCGTGCCGCTTTCGTCCAGGAAGCGATTCTCGACCCAGTCCATGGTCAACGGAACATGCCGGCACCGGTTGACCCACGCGTGCAACTCGCCCTCGAAGTTGACGACGAACGCCTCCACCGGCGCGTCCGGGAGTGGCAGCATGAACTTCTTGGTGGTTCCGGGCGTGACCTCGTTCGCCTGCGCGACGATCACCTCGTCGGGGTCATGCCCTGATTGCTCCGTCACCAGAATCTGCCTAGCATGCGTCCGCACGCTCGACCATATGGACACGACGCTCCCCAGGCTGCGTCCGATCGAGGCGCACCCGGTCGAGACGGATGGCAAGCGACTGATCTACGTGCGCGACCCGCTGGACTACGCCGCGGGCCCGCTGCTCGTCCCACAAGAGGCCTTCTTCGTGCTCGCGCAGCTCGACGGCGCGCACTCCCTGGCGGATATCCAGAGCGCGTTCAGCGGGCGCTACGGGCAGACGATTGCCGCCGAGCAGATCGAGACGCTGATCGCGACGCTCGACGGGCACCACTATCTCGAGTCTGACGCTTTCGCGGCCCGCCGTGCGGAGGTCGACGGCGCCTTCCGGCATGCCGACGAGCGCGCCGCCGCTCACGCCGGATCGAGCTACCCGTGCGAAGCGGCCGAGCTGACCGAGCGTCTCTCCGACTTCTTCGTCGACTTGCCACCCCTTCGCGCCGATGGCTCGCTCACCGGACTGATCGCCCCCCACATCGATCTTCGCGTCGGCGGACGCAGCTACGGGCACGCGTATCGCACCCTCCGAGAGACCTCGCACGCCGAACGCTACCTCATTTTCGGCACGTCACATCTCGCGGGAACGAGCCTGTTCGCGGCGACGCGGAAAGATTTCACGACGCCCCTCGGCACGGCAACGACCGATCGCCCCTTCCTCGACCGACTGGCGCCACGTGCGCCTGGGAACCTGTACGACGACGAGATCCTGCATCGGATCGAACACGCGATCGAGTTTCAGGTCGTGATGCTCCAACACGTCCTCGGAACGCGACCGTTCACCATCGTCCCTATCCTGGTCACGTCCTTCCACGAGTTCGTCCACGGGCAGCGGTCACCGGCGGACGACGCGCGCGTCACAGGCATGGTCGACGCCGTGCGGACCACCCTGGCCGAGGACGACATCCCGACCGCGATCATCGCCGGCGTCGACTTCGCGCACGTCGGCGAGAAGTTTGGCGATCGCGGGGGACTCGATGCCGCGCTGCTCGCCACCACAGAAGCCAAGGATCGACGCCTGCTCGACGCGCTCACCGCGGCTGACGCCGAGCGGTTCTTCGCGGAGGTTGCCGCCGATTTCGATGCGACTCGGGTCTGCGGCCTTTCGCCTATGTATACCTTCCTGCGCCTGATCGAGGGTCGGGGCCGCCTCTTGCACTACGATCGGAGCGACGAGCCATCGACCCGATCGGCGGTAAGCTACGCCAGCCTCGCGTTCGGGCTCGAGGGTGGATCGTGAGCGGCATCTTCGTCATCCGTCAGGCGCATCCCTCCGATCTGCCCGCCTTGCCCGATGTCGAACGTCGCGCCAACGCGTTGTTCGCCGGTCATGACATCGAGGCCGGCGTGCTGGCCGACGTCACGTCGCTCGCCGACTTCGAGCGGGGGGCGGCCGAGGGCCTCCTCTGGGTAGCCATCGCCCGCGGCAACGAGGCGATCGGCTTCGCGCTCGCCGAGATCATCGACGGCAATGTCCACCTCGACGAACTCGACGTCGTGCCCGAGTACGGACGGCGCGGGATCGGCGCCGCACTGGTCCAGGAGGTCTGCGCGAGCGCGGAACGGCGTCGAGTCGACGCCATCACCCTGACGACCTTTCGCGACATCCCATGGAACGCGCCCTTCTATGGCAAGCTCGGCTTCGAGCCACTGCCGGAGTCCGCGTGGACACCCGTCCTGGCCCGCACGGTCGCCAAAGAAGCCGCCGCCGGCCTCGACCCCGCCCGGCGCGTCGTCATGCGCCGTCGGAATTTGGTTTGAGATCCGGGACGGCAAGATCGTCCAGCCGAAGGAGTGGCTCGATACCCTGCACGCCAACGAGATCCCGTGCGGCCCCGCGGCAGCCATCGACTTCGCAGAGCGCCGCAAGTAGTCGCGCAGGAACGCAACCGAACCACCCCGACCTTGCAGATCCGCATGATTCGTTGCCACGTAGACACCTGATTTCATTGACATTCTAGTGGCATCGTGGTTGCTCCCTTAGGAAACCATCATGCTACCCCTCCTCGTCATACTGAACGTCCTGATGCAGCTTTTTGATGGGGTAGCGACCTACGTCGGCTGGGAGCAACACGGCGAGCTTAACCCGCTTCTCCGCTTGGGCTTCGAACACCTGGGTGTCCTGACCACGCTCACCACCGCCAAGCTCACCGCCATCATCCTCGTCCTCTCCCTCGCCAGGCTCCCACGCCCGACGTTGGCCATCTACGGCCTGACGCTGACTTTCAGCGTCTACACGGCACTGTCGTTCGTTCCTTGGAGCGTTCGGCTCCTGAACTAGTCTCCCGAGCGGGCTTTCGGTTGGGGTATTGCGCCCGTGGGGCGGAGGCATTGCGTAGCGCCTGCGCCCTGGGCTGAGCGCCCGGTCTGCTCCGGCGCTACGCAACGCCTCCGCCCCACGGGCGCGATCGCACGGCGACGCTCGCTCCAGAGGCAAGAGCGTCGCGCCAGGAACGGCGCGCGGTCGGGCGGTGTACTCCGCGTGCGGGGGACTAGGGCTGGCAGTCTGCGGCTATGTTGGCTGGTTCGGCGTCGTCCATGGGGTAGAAGACTAGGCCGGTCAGGAGCTTTGGGTGAAAGAAGGTGGATTTGGCGGGCATGGTGAGGCCAGCTTCACTGACGTCTCGGATGGCGGTCAGGTCGGTCGGGGGGAGGAGGAAGACACCCTGGACCTCGCCACGCTCGGCGGCAGCGAGCGCAGCACATGCGTCTTGCACGTAGCGGATCTCATCGGAACCACCGCGATCGTCGAGTGTGAGCCCAAGCGCTCGCTCGAAGATCACGCGGTGCAGGGCCGTGACGTCGAGGGCGCGGAGCTCGCTTGGGGTCTCGGCGGCGAATGGGAGCTCGGCGGCTGGTGCGGTGAGGCGCCAGAACGCGGGGCTGCCAGCCATGCCGACGACCAGGCGGATGGTGCCAGGCGTGGCGGCCTCGGTCTCGACCCACCTGCTGGCCGCAGCGATGTTGGCTTCGGACCACGGGACGTCCTCGACGCGGAACCACTGCGCCAGGGTCCGACGTAGGTCGGCGGCGGATACGGCGATGCGCGGCAACACACGGTGGGTCGGAAAAACGACCAGGCCCGGATCCTCGAGGGTGGTCAGATACGCCATGATGTAGTCGTAGCTCGCCGCCCCGGGCGCGGGAGCGGCGCCTCCCAACGCGGCGCGCGCTTGCGCTTGATAGTTGAGAGCGGTCTCGTACCGATGGTGCCCATCGGCGATGAACACGTGGCGCTTGGCAACGCGTGCACGCACGGCACCAATCACCGCGGGATCGGTGATGCACCATACCCGGTGACGGATGCCCCCCTCGTCGACGACGTCGAGGTCGGCGTCGCGCGCGGGAGTGATGCTGGCGAACGTCCAATCCGGATCCGAGACCAGACCCATGATCGGCGACAAGGTCGCGCGACAGGCCTCGGTCAACCGGAGGCGATCGGCCTTCGCATGCTGGCGGGTCTTCTCGTGGCGGAGGATCTCGCTCCGATCGAGCCGGAGGGCCACGATCGCGCCAATGCGCTCGCGGGCGTTCCCGTCGGGCATCGGAAACCGTTGCGCGTATAGATAGACCGCGGGGGCCGCGTCACGAACGAGCGCACCGGACTGCCGCCATCGACCGAGCGTCGATGCCGCGTCCGCGTACGGGTCGGTCGCGGCGCTCAGATCGATCCGGACCGCGTTGAAGTCGCTGCGCGCGTACAGCTGCCCGCGCGCGGCATCATCGATCACGTCGTACGGAGGCGCCACGACCGCGGTTAGGTCTCCGACGATTGTCGGATCGTATCGAAGTCCACAGAAAGGAGTGAGCGTTGCCACGCGATCCGTCCTCAGCTTGCTCAGTCGTGCTCGGGGAGAGTGATTGGCATGGAGCCGAGCGCATCCCGAATCGCTTCGATCGGAACGGCCCCCGACCTCACCACGTGTACTGCGTCGGCGCCGATGCTTACCACGGTCGAGGGAGCCCCGCCAGCGAGTATGCCTCCGTCGACATACGCCGACACGCCCGTCCCGAAATAGGCCTGTGCGTCCTCGAGCCGGTCGGGTGGGGACGCGCCGGCCGGATTGGCGCTCGTCGCCGTCAACGGCTCGCCGACCGCCGCCGCAAGCGCCCGTGCGATGGGATGTGCCGACACGCGAACCCCGATCGCGCCCTCGGCCGTCAGCTCGGGAGGCAGCGACGGCCGGGCCGGCAGCACGAGCGTGAGCGGTCCCGGCCAGAAGAGAGACATCAGCCGACGCGCCGCCAGCGGCGGCGCGAGCAGCAGCCCCTCGGCCATCGCGATGTCGCTCGCTATCACCGCGATCGGGCTCGACGCATCACGCCCCTTGACGCCTGCGACGCTCGCCACCGCTGCCGCGCTCAGTGCTCGGGCACCAAGCGCGTAGAGCGTCTCGGTGGGATACACCACCATGCGCCCCGAGCGGAGGGCCTCGATTGCGGCGCCGAGATCAGCGGTGTCGGTCACCCTCGCCTATTTGCGAGCGCCGAGTGTAACCTGCAGGCGCCGATTTTTGTCGGCAACACCACGGGCGAGCCCCCGCTTGAAGTCGTCGACTCGTCCCGCCAACGCCTCGTCCCCGAGTGCAAGAATCTGGGCGGCCAGGACCGCGGCGTTCTCCGCACCAGCTTTGCCGATGGCCAGCGAAGCAACGGGGATGCCGGAAGGCATCTGCACCGTCGCGAGCAAGGCATCGAGCCCGCCAAGGCTGCCGGCGTCGAGCGGCACCGCCAGAACGGGGAGCGTCGTCTGCGCCGCGACCGCGCCGGCGAGATGCGCCGCCAGCCCCGCGCCGCAAATGATGACTCGGTAACCGGCATCGCGGGCCCCCTCCGCGAACGCGGCCGTCTCCCCCGGCGATCGATGCGCCGACAACACGCGGGCGCTGTACGGAATCGCGAAGGCGTCCAACCGCTCAGCCGCGCGCGACATGACCGCCCAGTCACTGTCACTCCCCATCATGATCGCGACCAGCGGCTTGCTCTTCTTGCCCGTCCGCGCGCGCTTCGAACTCTTCTTCACACCAGTTCTCCTAACCATCGTCTCCACGCTTCCCGAGCACACGATGCCCAATGTCGCGGCGATAGTGCGCCCCCTCGAAGGTAATCCGTTCCGTTCCTGCGTACGCATGCGCTACCGCGCCCGTGAAATCGTCGCCGAGTGCGGTCACGGTAAGCACGCGACCGCCACTGGTCACTACCTGACCGTCCCGGAGCGTCGTGCCGGCGTGGAATACGACTCCGTCGTTCCAGTCGGCCAGCGCCCCTCGATCGTCCAACCCGTAGATCGGCGTCCCCTGTACCGGGGCACTGGGGTAACCCGCTGCCGCCATCACGACTCCCGCGCTCGGGCGCGGGTCCCAGCTCGGCTGACAGCCGACGAGAAAACCGTCGAGGACGGCTTCCACGAGATCGATCAGATCGGAGCGCAAGCGGAGCATCAGCACCTGACACTCCGGGTCGCCGAATCGCACGTTGAACTCGAGCACCTTCGGGACGCCCTGATCGACCATCAACCCCGCGTACAGGAGGCCACGATACGGAATGCGCTGCGCGGCCAGCCCCTCGACGACGGGATACATGACCTCGTCCATGATCCGCTCTTCGAGTTCGGGCGTGACCAGTGGCGCGGGCGAGTACGCCCCCATCCCGCCAGTATTCGGGCCGGTATCCCCATCGCCCACACGTTTGTGATCCTGCGATGACGCCAGCGGCACGACGGTGCGTCCGTCGGTCAACGCCATGAACGACACTTCGTCGCCGCGCAAGCACTCCTCGATCACGACGCGATTTCCGGCGTCGCCGAACGCCCCACTGGTCATGGCGGCATCGACCGCCGCATGCGCCTCGGCGAGGTTCGTACACACCGTGACGCCCTTTCCCGCGGCAAGACCGTCGGCCTTGACCACGATCGGCGCCCCAACGGAGTCGAGATGTCGATGCGCGTCCTGCGCATCGTCGAATGCCGCATAGCTCGCGGTCGGCACCTCGGCGCGATCGAGAAGGGCCTTCGTAAACGCCTTGCTGCCCTCGAGCTGCGCGGCCGCCCGCGTCGGGCCGAGAATACGAAGTCCCGCGGCCTCAAAGGCGTCGACGATCCCGAGCACCAGTGGCAACTCGGGACCGACCAGAGTGAAATCGATCTGCTCGGCTCGCGCGAAGTCACGGAGAGCGTCGATGGCATCTACAGGGATATCGACGAGGCGCGCGAGCGCGGCGATACCGGCATTGCCCGGCGCGCAGAAAATCGTGGGCGCGCGCGGGCTTTGCGCCAGCTTCCACACGAGCGCATGCTCGCGGCCACCACCACCGATCACCAGGATTCGCATTCGGGATGCCTTGCCAGGACCTGGGCTTGGTGCCACATCGGGCCCTCGGGGTCCAGCCAATGTCCGCCTTTAGTGTCGGAAGTGCCGTGTGCCGGTCATGATCATCGCGAGGTCGTGCTCGTCGGCCGCCGCCACGACTTCGGCGTCGCGCAGGGATCCACCAGGCTGAATCACCGCGCTGACGCCCGCCTCCGCGATGACGTCGAGGCCGTCCCGGAACGGGAAGAAAGCGTCCGAAGCCGCAACGGCGCCTTCGATCTTCAGCTCGGCGGCGCGGGCCCGTTGCACGGAGAGGCGTGCCGAATCGACGCGGCTCATCTGCCCAGCGCCGACACCGATGATCTGGTCACGGCTCGTCAGCACGATGGCGTTCGACTTCACGTGCTTGCCGATCCGCCATGCGAAGGCGAGCGCCTCGAGCTCGTCGGCCGTCGGCGCACGCTTCGTGGCGACCTTGCACTCGGCAACGTCCACCTCGGCGAGATCGCGCGTCTGCACCAGGAACCCGCCCACCACTCGTTTTACATCCCGCTGACGTCCTCCGAGCCCCGCCCACGCCTCTCGACTCACCGCGTACAGATCGACGCCGTCCTCGAGCTCCAGTGTAAGCAGACGAACCTGTTGCAGCCGCTTCGAGCTCCCGAAGACGGCCAGCGCCTCGGGAGCGACGCGCGGCGCGATCACGACCTCGAGAAAGAGATCCCGCATGGCCTCGGCGGTCTCGCCGTCGAGCGGGCGATTGAGCGCGACGATGCCCCCGAAGATCGAAACCGGGTCCGAAGCCCGCGCCTTCGTGAACGCATCGACCAAGCGTCCGGCGGTCGCCGCACCGCAGGGATTCATGTGCTTGATCGCGACAGCCGCGGGCGCCTGAAACTCCTTGACCAGCTCGAGCGCGGCATTCGCATCGATGATGTTGTTGAACGACAGCTCCTTCCCCTGCAGCTGGCGTGCACTGGTCACCGAGGGCTCGGCCCCCGCCGCGCCATCGCGATAGAACGCCGCGGCCTGGTGTGGATTCTCGCCGTAGCGGAGATCCTGCATCTTGGTACCGATGAGACGTGCGCTGGCACCGAACGGTGTGTCGGTATCCGCAGCGTTCAGGTTGTCAGTATCCGCAGCGGTCAGGTAGTCGGTAATCGCACCGTCGTAGCGCGAGGTCAGCGCGTACGCCTTCGCCGCCAAGCGCCGATTCGTGGCGTCGGACACCGCACCATCACGGCCGAGCTCTTCCACGACCGCCGGATAGTCGTCGGGATCAACCACCACCGTCACGTGCGCGTGATTCTTGGCCGCGGAGCGCACCATCGACGGACCGCCGATGTCGATGTTCTCGATCGCCTCGGCCCGGGTCGTCTCCGGACGCGCCGTGACCTGCTCGAACGGGTAGAGGTTCACGACGACCATGTCGATGGGCCCGATGCCCTGCTCCGACATCTGCGCCTCGTGACCGGCATTGCCGCGCACGCCGAGGATGCCGCCGTGGATTTTCGGATGCAGGGTCTTCACCCGTCCGTCGAGGATCTCGGGCGACCCCGTGTAGTCGCTCACCGCCGTCACGGCGACGCCCCACTCGGCAAGCTGGCGCGCCGTTCCGCCCGTCGAGAGTATCTCGACATCCATCGCGCTCAGGGCTCGGGCCAACGCCTCCAACCCACGCTTGTCACTGACACTTACCAGCGCTCGACTCACTCGACCCATACACCCTCTCCTCGGGATTCAGATAGCAAGCCGCGGCACGCGTGCGCCGACACGCACGAGCAGCTCGTAAGAAATTGTCTCAGCCAAGGTCGCCACCTCGTCGATCGGCAGCACGTCGCCCCACAGCTCGACCTGATCCCCGACACTCGCGGCCGGGACATCGGTCACGTCGATCATCGTATGATCCATGCACACGCGCCCAGCGATCGGCGCCCGCTGAGCGCGGACAATCATCTGTCCGCGATTGGAAAGTCGCCGCGGGTACCCGTCGGCATAACCGACCGGCACTGTCGCGATCCGACTCGGACGCTCCGTCACGAAGGTCGCCCCGTAGCCAACGCCCGTCCCGGAGGGAACCGAGCGGATGGCCACGATACCGCTCACGAACCGCATGGCTGGCCGCAGGTCGGCACGAGCGCGCATCGCGGTCGAGGGGTAGACTCCGTACAGCGCCAAGCCGGGACGCACGGAATCGAAATGGGCCGCGGGTGTCGAAAGCGTCGCAGCGCTATTGGCGGCGTGCACGAGCGGCGGGCGGAGATCGCGCGCTTCCAGCACACGCACCAGTTCCGTAAATTTCCCCAGCTGCTGCTGCGTCTCCACCCCCTCGACGCTCTCGGCGTTGCAGAAGTGGGTCAGCAGCCCCTCGGTCGTGACTCCGTCGAGCCCACGCAGCGTCTCGATCAATTCCGGCGCATCCGCGGGCGCGGCGCCGAGCCGGCTCATCCCCGTGTCGACCTTGACGTGCAGCGGCACCACACGGCCGGCCTCGCGCGCAATCGCCGCCAACGCCACCGCGGTCTCCGCCTCCCACACGACCGGGGCCAAGCGGGCCTCGACGACGCGCTCGTACTCGGCTGGGTAGACGCCCCCGAGCACGACAATCGGCCCGGCCACTCCGACGGCCCGGAGATCGAGACCCTCCTGGGTCGTCGCCACACCGAAACGATCGGCGCCGGCCTCGCGCAAGAATCGTCCGACGAGTGCGAACCCGTGCCCGTAGGCGTCGGACTTCACGACCGGCAACACCCCAACCTCGGGACCGGCAACGCGCGCCAACTCTTTGAAGTTTGCGGCGAGCGCACGTCCGTCGATCTCGGCGATCGTCGGCCTTGCTTGGTTCTGCGCGCTCATGCGTAGGGTGCCGCGTTGGTTGCTGCTTGGGTACCGCGAAGAGAGGGCAGAATTAGCCCAGAGGGTACTGGTTGTAAAGGAAAGTTGAAGCGAGTAGCGTCCCGCTACGCCATGCAGATCATCGTGAATGGCGAGCCACACGCATCTCCCGATGCCGTCAGTGTCACAGGCCTCCTCGAGAGTCTCGCGGTACCGGACGGCCGAGTCGCGGTCGAAGTCAACGAAGAGATCGTGCCACGCGACGACTTCGACACCCGGCAGCTGCGCGAGGGTGATCGGATCGAGATCGTACATTTCGTGGGAGGCGGCTGAACCATGGGGGAGTCTGTGCAGCCCAGTGACGGATTCGTTCTCGCCGGGAAGACCTACACGTCCCGACTGATCGTCGGCACCGGCAAGTACCGCGACTTTCGAGAGACCAAAGAGGCGATCGAGCGCTCGGGCGCCGAGATCGTCACCGTGGCCGTCCGGCGCGTCAACATCACCGACCCGAACACCGAGAATCTGCTCGACTACGTCGACCCGAAGCGCTACACGATTCTGCCGAACACCGCCGGCTGCTACACGGCGGACGAGGCCGTCCGCACCTGCCGGCTGGCGCGTGAGGCCGGCATCGGTACGCTGGTCAAGCTCGAGGTCATCGGCGACGAGAAGACGCTGTACCCCGACGTCCCAGGCACCCTCGAAGCCGCCGCGACGCTCGTCGCCGAGGGCTTCCAGGTGCTGCCGTACATCACCGACGATCCCGTCGCCTGCAAAAGGCTCGAGGACATCGGCTGCGCGGCCGTCATGCCGCTGGCCGCGCCCATCGGCTCAGGACTCGGCGTCCGGAATCCGTACAGCATCAAGCTCATCATCGATCAGAGCACGGTCCCGGTCATCGTCGACGCCGGCGTCGGCACCGCCTCCGACGCCGCCGAAGCGATGGAGCTCGGGTGCGACGCGCTGTTGTTGAACACCGCGATCGCCGGCGCCGACGATCCTCTGATGATGGCCGACGCCATGCGCCTCGGCGTCGAGGCGGGACGGAAAGCCTTCCGCGCCGGCCGAATTCCCCGAAAGCTGTACGCCACCGCGTCGAGTCCGCTGACCGGCTTGATCGGCTGACGCGAGCCGACGCCATGGCCCGGCGCGCGCCGCGCTGCATGCTGATCGTGAGTTGCCAGGACGTCGCCCAGCGCGCGCAAGCGATCCGGGCAGCGCTCGACGCTGGCGTCGACACCATCCAACTGCGTGAGCCGGGTGGCAAGGGTCGCGCGATCTACGATGCCGCAACGCTTCTCCGTGCCTGGACGCGGGCCGCCGACGCCGCGCTCCTCGTCAACGACCGCTTGGACGTCGCACGCGCCATCGAAGCCGACGGGGTACACCTGCCCGGCACGTCGTTCCCAATCGCGGTCGCGCGGGGGATACTGGGCCCAGGGCCGTGGATCGGACGCTCGACACACGCCGCCCAGGAGGCGCGGGAGGCCGCGCACGCTGGCGCCGACTACGTCGTCCTGGGGCCCATCTACGACACGCCCTCGAAACGCTCCTATGGCGCGCCGCTCGGGCCGGGCGTGCTCGACAGCATCGCACTACCGGTGCCGCTGATCGCCATCGGCGGCATCGCGGTGGCAAACGTCGGCGAGGTGCTCACGGCGGGCGCCGACGGCATCGCGATCATACGCGAGGTCCTGCACGCGGACGAACCCGCGACCACGGCGGCCCGGCTCCTCGACGCCGTACGTTCCCGGAACTAGCCCAGCAACACGATCCGCCGGCTACGAGCGAACTCACGGCGCGGGTTCACGATGCGACGCCCGTCCCAGACATGCCTGGAGGGGGCGCCCCTGAAATCAATCCAGGCCGAAAACCGTATCGGTCAGGTCCCCGGCAACCGACAGCGCCGAATCGCCAACGCACCCTACCGAGAACTCAGGATCGAACAGACAGCCATCCAGCCCCGTCGTCGAACCACACTTCTGGATGACGCCGTCGACCTTGTCCTTCAGCTTGGCGAGCGCCTCGGCGTGCTCGGTCGCACAATCGACAGCCACGGCTGCGGTGATGTTGTCGAGTTCGCAGCGCCCGAGAATCTTCAGTCCCTTGGCGATGGCCTTGCCGCTTTGCTTCAACAACTGACGCTGACACGAAACCGTCTTCCCAGCGATGACATTCGCGGGCAGATCGGGTGGCGCGGTGCCGAGCGCGGCCGTCAGGGTAGCATCACGCCCCTCGTCCTGGCGGCACACGAGGCAATCGACGAGGCCCTCGTACGTGTTAGTCTGAATGGCGCCGCACCCGCCCCCACACACATCGGGATACCCGATAAACGAAGGCGACAGGTTGTTCCCGTCGCAGCGACGATCCTTCGCACCGCCTATCCGCTCGCGCAGCTTCGCTTCGGCGTTCTCGATCTTCAGGTCGCGTCGGGCCGTATCGCAGGCCACGCCCTGCACCTCATCGAGGTAGCAACGGTTCCACTCTTTCGAATGCCTCTTGGCGAAGCGTTGAAAGTTCTTGTCGATCTCGCGGAAACAGGTGGACCGGTTTTCGGCGGATGCCAGCGGCGTTACGACGCCAAACGCCTGAATCGGTACGTCGATGATCGGCTCGTCCGGATCATCCGACACGATGCGGAAATCGTCGTTCAGGAAGACGAAACCGGCCGGCGTGAATTGGATCTCGACAATGATGCTCGAGTTGATGGGAATCGTGACCGGCAGCGCTGGTCCGCTTACGGCAAGCTCGGGATCGGTCCCATCGACCAGCCCGTACGACGTCACCTCCAGCGGCACCGAGCTTCCGTTGTTGAAGATCTCGATCCCCGCCGTCGCAAGCTCCCCAGCTTCTCCAATGATCGAAAGGTCCGTCGGAGCGACACGGATGTCGTGCGGCACGAGACACGACGCCACCATCGGCGTGATGAACGTGTGCCAGTCGCTCGGCGCACCGTTGGCCAGCAGGAAGTTGCTGCACGAATATCCCGGCAACGTGAGGTAGGTCATGATCTCATCGCCGTTCGTGAAACCGTCGCTGTCGCTGTCGTCGCCCTCGATGTCCAGCAACGACTGCGTCACCGTCTTACCGAGATAGAGCTGCTGCTCCACGGCACCGCCGAACTGATTGCGCGCGCCCGTCCCGGTCCACTTGATGTGACACACACCACACGCGTTCAAGTTGTCACTGCCACCGATCCCGTAGAGGGTCGTGAACGCATCGAAATAGGTCGGCCGTGCGTGCGCCATCGAAACTGTCAGAATGAGAGCACCGACGGCGCACCCCGCCAACGCGATCCGCCGCGCCAAAGGCACTCTCGCCGTCGCGCTCATCGTCGTACTCATGGGTACACCACCCTCGTGTGCTCATCCACAATGTCGCCGATCGCCGCCTCCATACACGCCTGCGTGGTCGGAGCATCGCCACCGATCGCGCACCCCTGGAGACCGCCGAAGTCCGTACAACGCGCGATCTTGTTGCCGGCCTTGGTCATCGCTTTCGCTATCTTCCCGTCCGGATCGGTCGAGCAATCGAGCGCCGGATTGTTCTTGCCACTCGCGTTCGCCTGCTCACAACGATCGAGCGCCTTGGTCCAACCGAGAGCCAGACTGCTCGCAGCTTTCGAGAGCGTGCGCTGGCACGTAAGGGCGCTGGCCGGCAGGCCCCCCGGAACATCTGGCGGCGCGGCCCCGTACGCCGAGTCCAACGCTGCCGCGTCGAGGGCGTCGGCCATACAAATGGCGCAACTCGCAAGATCCGCCATTTCGAACAGCAGAATGCCGCTGCACGGCGCTGGGCACACGGCATCGTGGCCGAGTGAACCCGGGGTCAAGCTTCGACCGGCACATTTCCGATCCTTCAAGCCACCGATCTTGTCACGAAGCTTGGCCGCGGCGGCCGCGATCTTCTCATCACGTCCTCCGTCGTCGCACGTGAGGCCTTTGGTCTCGGTGTCGAAGCAGCGCGTCCACTCCTTGAGGTGACGCTTGCGGTACTTCGCCTGCTGCCGCGCGAGATCCTTGCGGCACCCGTTCACGATCTTGGCGTCCGACTCGACGAAGAGGTTCGCCATCTCGACCGGAAGCGATTTGTTGTGCTGCTCCCAGAGATCGAACAGGATGTTGCCGGCCGCGTTCGTGGTGTTCTCGTCCCGCAGAAACTCGATGTATTCGCGCGATGCCGTTTGGTAGTAGAGCGTCACTTCCGCCTGCACCGCCTCCGGACCCACAGGGTAGACGACGTCGTCCCAGTACTGACCGTCGGCGTACGCTTGCCCGACCGGCTCACCATCGAAAGCGTCGAACGCCGCGTTGGTGAACCCGCGGGGCGGGATCCGGTTGTCGAAGAACCGCTTGTTGTTCAGCACCACATGAAAACTGTTGCCTTCCGGCACACCGGTCGCGGCAGCGGCCGCGGCCGTCAAACCGTAGTCGGCTCTCCAGATGTGCAGATCAGGATCATGGCCGGGATCGTTCGGATCGAGACCGGCGCCCTCGATCGTCGAGGTCGCGAAGACATAGCGACCCGATTCGAAGACGACGTTCCGACTGGCGTCGAGCGCACGCACGTGCAACCACATGCGCCGCCCCTCGGGATACCCCGTGGGAAGCTTGTGGCCGCTCTCGTTCGTGACGCGCACCGTGAGGTTGCCACCCGAAAAATCGGCGGAGACGCTCGCGGCCTTGCGCAGCATCTTGGTTGCTTCGACGATGCCATCATTCAGGATGTCGGCATCGACTTCAGCGCCGAACGCGGGATGATGCGGCAAGACGGCAGGGATGAAGGTATTCCCTCCCACCATCGTATGCAGCGGGATATCGTCCCGGACGAGTCCGACGTTGGCGTCACGCCCAGTGACATCGGGAAAGTGGCAGTCCTGACAACTAGAGACGACGTCCTTGTTGCCACCGAACTGGGGCGCGAACACTCCTGTCGCGGCGTACTCGCTTTCCTTCCATTCGTCGTACGTAGATTGCTCGGGAAAACCGAGCGCGGGATCGCCAGGGGCATCGAGTGCATTGAAATCGTACTCGTCGGTGATGGCGTTGTACGTATAGGTGGGGATCCGAACGTTGTGACACGTCCCGCATAGATCGGAACTCTCGTGGAACGGCGAGATCAACACCGAGCGATCTGGCAGGTGCGGATCGGAGCCGAGATCGCCGATAATGTCGAACGGTCCGCGCATGCGATCCAACGGATCGATCACGAACATCGCATCCGCCAGGACCGGCACTGGCTCCGCAAGGCCGGCCAAGATTGCAACGTCCTCGGCCGGATGCCCTGGCGCACCGAACGGGTCGACCATGCGGTGACACACGCCGCACTGCACTCCGTGGCGGTCGTCGGCCGTCATCATGCTGCCGTCCGTGGCGGCTGATCTGCCCTCGAGCCACCCCTTGGGGAGATGGCATCGCAGGCAGGTCTCGCCGGACTTGCTGGCGTCCTGATTGGCAATGGCAAGCCCCGCCCACATCAGCGGGTCGCGACCTGCCTGCGCCATCATTGAACCCTCCCAATTGCGCCATGGCTCAACGTCAGGCTGGCCATAGTCGGCATGGCAGGGAGTACAGGTATCGGGTGTTGGTATGTCGTCTGTAATCGTCAGCGGCTGCGTTCCGGGTAACCGGAAGTCGTTGGTCGTCGTCGCCAGCGGGAGCTGTGCCCGCGCCGGCACGATCGAAACGAGGAACAGCATGGGGAGTGCCAGAAGCACTCCCCATGCCGACCGTATACCCAGTCCGAGTCGCAGTTCGATCATGAATCTATGGCGTTATGTCGCAGTCGTTCTGGCCGTTGCCGAACGGAAAGGCCGTAGTGAAGAGAACACCGTCCGAACCGAGGTTCGCGGTTTGGCAGTTCTCCTGGTTTCCACCGTCGGTACCGAATGCCATCGCGATGTCCGCGAAGACCGGGATCCCCGCCTGGGGAGCCTGCGCATTCAGCAACAGGAAATTCCGGCGGATCAAGTTATTGAAAGTGTCCGGGTCGCCACTGAGGACCGGGAACGGGTCTGGGTCGACCAATGTATTCGCCGCCGATTGATCGATCACCAGGACGCCGAACGTATCGTTGTCGCGGATGATGTTCGCCTCGAACAGACTGTTGTCGTTCGAGACGATCATGATCCCGGTGCCGCGGGGAACGACCGCAACCGTACCGGATCCGAAGTTGTCGGTGCTGTTCGACTCGATCACGTTGTTCAGCACCAAATGATCACCGGACTGATCAACGAGAGTCGGATCCTTGAATACCAGGACACCGCCCGTGTTCTCGGTGATGTAGTTGTTATGCCCGAAGCCGTTGAGGCTATTCTCGAACTCGATCGCGGCCACGCCCCGACGGATGTCGTTGAACCGGATCTCAAAACCGTCCGACTGACCGACATAGACGGGCGCATCGTCCTCACGCTCCAGAGTGCAGGCCTCGATGAGAATGCCCGTGCTCAGGATCGGGAACACCGCGTAGCGCGTCTCCTCGAGACCGTTGTCGACGATGTCGCGGAAGGTGACGCCAGTCGCCGAGGAGACAAAGATTCCGTTGTCGTCCCAACCCTCGAAGCGCAAGCTCTGGAACGTCAGTCCGTCGACGCTCACCGCGTTCATGCCGTTGTCGTAAGTCAAGTCCGCGGCTGGGAGGAAGGGCCGATCGTTGGTCGCAGCACCGCACCCGATGAGACTCAGGTCGTCCGTACCAATCGGGATGTTGACGCCGTGGTTGTCCAAGACAGGGAACGTAGGCTCCTCATCGTAGGTACCGGTGCGAATGAGAATCTTGTCGCCCGCGCTTGCCGCCGTCACCGCCGCCTGGATCGCGTTGGCAGCGCCCGGCACGACCACGGCATCGTAATCTTCGCCGTACGCGGCGTCGACGAGACTGAGAACGCCGTTCCAACCATTGCAGATCACGCATTCCTGCAGATCCGCCTCGGTGGAAGCCCCCGAGCACGCGAAGACCGATCGAATGAAGCCGAAGGTCGGATCGGTCTGGCCCAACAAGGTGAGTTCACAGCTCTTGGCGATCTTCTCCTCGGTCTTCGTGGTCAGCTTGTCGAGCGACTCAGCTGTCTTCACGTCGGTCGGCGGCACGAAGACCCCACCCGAGTATTGCCCGACACATGCGTCCGCAATGTTGCCGGCAGCCTGGTCTTTCATCGCCTTGTCGATGCACTTGCTCACCGTTTTCAGCTGCCCGAGGACGTACTTCTGACCGAGCTTGCCCAGGTCCTTGACGCACTTGGCGCGCGGCTTCGGCGTCTCCTGGAAAGGGTCTTCGGTCGCGATGCCGGTAAAATGGCCGACCAGGACTTCGGTCTCGACGGCGTACTGCGACAACCCGCATTCCGAGATGAGGGTGTCGTCGGCCGAGCCGCCATAGCTCGAAGAAAGACCGGCCTGCACCGAGTCGACACCGCATGCCTTCGTGATCTTCTCTTTCGTCTTCAACGCCGCCTTCTCCATCTTCTCGGTCGCCTTGGCGGTGGGACACGTGCCCGTGGGCTCCTTGAGCCGACACTTGCTGAGCTCCTTCATCTTGGTCTTGGCGTACTTTCCGAGCTCTTTCGCGATCGTCTTCTGACACTTCAAGGAGTCCGGGTCGACGGCGGTGATGGCGCTCGGCGCCCGATCGGAACAGGCCTGAGCGGCCATCGAGACCGTGGGAATGAGAAGCGCGCCAAGGGCGCCAAGGGCGACGAGTGCTTTCATGGATAATCCTCCTAGAGCATCGAGTGTGGTTTATGGAGGGCCCACCGTCTCGGCGCACGGGTACACAGAGCGCGCGGGAGTGGCTGTGGAAATTTTACGATCGGCGGCACCATCAGGACGACAGGAAACGACACAGAATACAGAACGTTAGTACGCATGCCGAAGTGCACCGGGGATGTCAACGGCGCACCGTGTCATAGCAAGTGCGATAGGGCTTCGCCGGACCCTCCTTGTGGGAACCCGTCGAGGACCATACGCTGATCCTGCGAGTCCATCGGCTCGGGCCAATCGACGTGTGGAGGATGCATGACGAAGAGTGGGTTCCTTTCATTGGCGACGGCGGTGCTCCTCATGGGCCAAGCCGGCACTGCCGTAGGCATGGACAGCGAGTCGCTGCGACTCCTGCTACTCGGCACGCAGGACAACAACACGCCGCGCACGCTGCTACGCGCCGATGTCGAACTAGCCCTGAAGACACATGCTGGCGAGCGCGCGACCGAGGCAATCGCGCTTTTCGTTCCCGGGAAGGACGCGCGTTGGTACCTCCAAGTAAAAGACCCGGCTATCTCCGCGTTGATCTTGGGTACCGAGCGCAAGGTCCTTCAACGCACCGAGAACGGCACCGACACGGTCCCGATCAGCGCATCCATCGGGAATCTCGACATCAGCTATGAGGATCTCAGTCGCTTCATCGAGAGCGACCTCAAGCTCTGGCAGATCACCGATGAGAGCCGAGACAAGGTCCTCATCGGCGGCCACGCCAAAGCCAAGTCCGCCTACGTCTACCGTGCGTACAGCATCGACAAGGAGCGAAAGGTCATCCTGAAGGCGCAATTCTACTCGGAATCACTCAGCAACCTGGTCAAGCTCCGCGTCGACGAAGAACACGTCCTCATCGGGAAAAAGTGGCACCCGGGCAAGATCGAGATCCAGAACTTCCCCGAGAACTCGACGACGACGCTGCGCCTGCGCTGGAAGCAGGCGGCAACCGCGCCGCCGGAACTGCTCGCGGCCGAGAGTTTCTCATCAACGACGCCGCTACCGTGGCCGCCCGTCGCGAGTGCCTCCGGCGACACGGCGGGCGAATAGACAGCCTCGTCCGACGCTGGCCGGCGCGCGCCATGCGAGAGCGGGAATCGACTGCCTACTCGACGTAGCCGAGTGATTTGAGGCGCTCGCGCGCCTCGGCGGACACTCGCGGCGCAACCTTCGGCGCGGTCAACAGCTCCCCTTTCGCGTACTCTGCGGGGCGGCCGGCCGGATCGGGATCGGTCCTACTGAGTTCGACGAGTCGCGTGGGGATCGGAGCACTCGGGTCCCACGGCTGCGCCCGCAGCTCATCAGGGTCGCCAACGAGATCATAGCGGCGCTGCTGTGTCGTCGCCCGACTGGGCGCCCACACCTGTGTCATCCACTTCGCATCGCGAGTCACCGCTGCGCGCCACTGCTTCTTTCTGCCCCACGTAGCCTCGACGAACACAGGCCGGGTCGCAGTCAACCCGGTACCATCGCGAAGATCGACCGGGCGCATGGTCGGCGGCGGCGCCGCCCCGATGAAGCGAAGGATCGTCGGCGCGATGTCGACCCCCGAGGCCGGTTCCTCGCGTCGCGCGCTCACGATGCCCGGCCCGCGGAGCATCAACGGCACCCGTACGATCTCGTCATAGACATGGTACCCGTGCGTGAACCAACGCTCGTGTTCCATCATGCTCTCGCCGTGATCGGCGGTGAACACGACGAGCGCATCGTCGATCGAACGCAGCGCGGCGAACCGGTCGAGAAGCCGTCCGATCTCCGCGTCGGTATACGCGATCTCTTCGTCGTAGCGATCAACATAGGCGAGACCGTCGGTCACGCCGGGCTCGCGCTGATAGGCAGGCACGCGAGCGATCTTGATCGGCCGCGCGCCCTCATGCGTGAACGAACGCGGCCGGTCGGCGGGTGGGCGATACGGCCCATGCGGATCGATGTAGTGCACCCAAAGAAACACGGGGCGGGCGGGATCCGCGCGGCCCGCAAGCCAGCGAAGCGCCGCATCGGTCGTGCGAACCGCGTTCCGCTCGTACACGACCCGCGACGATTCCCGCTCGTCGACGAAATCGTCGTAGTGATCGAATCGGTCCGCCAATCCGATGGCCTCGTCGGTCAAGACCATGTTCGACACGATGGCGGCGGTCTCGTATCGATCAGGCAGGAGCTCAGGAAGAACGGGCGTCGCCGCCGGGAGCAATTGGTAGAGCAATCGGACGCCGTGCTCCTGGGGAAGCAATCCTGAAAGAACACTCACGAGGCTCGGCGACGTGTTGGCTTCGGTCGAGTACGCCCGCTCGTAGATTGCGCCGTCCCCGAACCAGCGATCGAGTTGCGGCGTCGTCGCGCGCCCGTAACCGTAGAGGCTCAGATGATCGGCCCGCAAGGTATCGACGGTAATGAGGAGCACATCGGCAGGACCACGCGCGGGACCGCGCGCGGGGCCGCGACACCCGGTGCCACCGAAAAGACAAGCAATCGCGACGAACGTAGCGATCACTAGACGCGGCAGCGCGCTAGCTGGACGACCGCGGGCCCGCGTCGATCGTATCGCGGAGAGGATTTCGCCGATCGCCCGCTCGGCAGGCGGTGCGGGTATCGCGGTCACGACGCGCCGTCGAGCTGACAGATCGCGGTCTGCCGGTACGGTCGCTGGAGCGCGAAGGACAGGCGATCGAGCACCATACCGCCTGCGACCAGATACCAGGGCGCGGGCTCACTCAACCACCGGCCCAGATACGCGCGATCACCGCGCCAACGTTTTACCGTAAACCCGCTCCCGTCGAGGAGTCGATGCAGGGAGTTCCGCGTGAAGAAGTAGTTGTGGCGCCCGTCGTACAGCAGCTCGATGGCGCGAACCGCGCGGCGGCCGCTCGCGCGGTAGAGGGCGTCCCCGGCCATGTTGAAGAGGCTCGTCGTATCGATGGTGAAGACCAAGAGCGCGCCCCCCGGTGCCAGCAGCTGGCGCGCTTTCTGGAGTACGGCGATAGGATCGACGACATGCTCGAGCAGATCCCACATCGTGATGGCGTTGAAGACTCCCGGTTCGAACGGAGCCTGGAGAAAATCCCCCTGCCAGACTTCGAGCGAGTAACGCTCCTTGGCCGCGGCAACATGTCGCGTCGAGAATTCGACACCTGATCCCTCCCAGCCCGCTTCCCTGGCAAGATCGAGAAAGACGCCGTTGCCACAGCCGACATCCAACAACCGCCCCGGTGCGGTCATGCGCGCAAGATCGTCCAACCCTCGTCGATAGATCGCGATCTCCGGTCCGACACCACGCGCCGCCGTCCGCCCATCCTGGAAATACGCGCTGGCATGGTACGCGTCCGCCTCGTACATCGCCGTCAGCTCGGTCGGCGTCGGCAACGGGTGGCGCACTCGAAGGCCGCAGTCACGACACTCGTAGACGTCGAACGGTCGGAGCGCGTAGCGCCGGACCAGACTCCCCCCACCGCAGCTAGCGCAGGTCACGACGCATCCTGCATGGAATCCACCCGGACCGCTGCATCCACGAGTATGAAGTCCGGATCGGCCGCGGGGGCCAGCGTGAGACGATAGGGACCAGCTCCGGCGGGAACCGCCACCGGCATCACCCGTCGCACGGTTTCACCCGCTGCCATCGCCAGTGGCAGCAGGACGGAATGCGTCTCCTCCGCGACGAGCACATCGCTGGCATCATACCACCGCGCAACGACCAGTGTCGGCACAATAGGATCGGCGTGCCGGTAGGTCGCGGCCCCACGATTCGTCAGGGTCACGGCAACCGTGTCCGCGCCCGCCATCGCCACCTCCTCGGTCGGCGCACCGGCATGCCGAAGGGCCGCGAGACCCTCCACAACCGGAGCGTCGCTCTGCAGGCGGTACAGCGTGTGGGTAAAGGTCCGCCCGATCTCGACCAGGTGCTCCGGCCGCGGCAATGGAACGACCGGCGGCGGGCGCCGACGCCCTGGAACGATAACGTGGACGACGACCGTCCGGAAGCCGAGCGCGTAGAGCGCGGCGCCAGCCCCCGGATCGATATGCACGCGAGCGGCAAGCGCCTCGATCTCTTCTTGGATGGGAGTCCGAAAAGAATTGTAGCAGGACGCGACCGGTTGTCCGTGGAAGGCACCCAACCACACATGCTGGGCCAGATAGGCGAAACTTCCGAACCCCGACTCGAGCGGGATGTCGAGCACCGCCCCCTCGTCGATGCTGTCGTAAAGCGCGAGTAGCTTGGGATGAGGGCGCACATGGAACGGCACCATCTCCACCGTTTGACCGAAACTCACACGAGCAACGGGCGGCGCCAACACCTCGAGCAACACTCCGACGACGAGGAGCGCCGTGACAAGGGCTCGCGCTCCTCGCCCGCGATGCTCGACGATCGCCAGGACGCCGTAACCCGCCAGGAAAGCGCCGACCAGTCCGATCCCTGACTCGATCGCACCGCCCACACGTACCAGACCCAACCCGGGTATCACGTCGGCGAGCAGCGTCAGCAGATTCGGGACATGCCACCCGAAAACCGAGAACCCCAACGCGGCGGCCCAGAGCGTGACCACGCCGGCGGTCAAGAGCACGAGCCGAGGATCGTCTCCCCGTTCGGCACGTCGCCCACGAAGCCGATCGAGAAGACCGACGGCAAGCAGACCGAGGAGGATCGTACCCAGATACCCCTGCGCGCCCCACAGGTATCGTGTCAGCGGATAGAGGACCTTGCCACGGCCCCCGACTGCCGGCCAGAGCGCGTGCGTTTGGGCGTAGGGCGCAAGCACCCAAAATGCAATCACGCCGAGAAACACGGCCGACGCGGCGAGCTTGGGCGCAAACGAGGCCCATCGGTCACGATAGCGGTAGAGCAGGTACGGGCCGTACACTCCTCCCAGCAACCCGATGGTCAACACAGGATACGCGCCCTCGACGAACTGCAGCCCGAGGAAGACCGTCAATCCGAACGCGTCCCGCCATCGGCAACGTGCACAGACCCGATGCGCGAACAGAAGTACGAGCGGCGCCCACACGATCCCGTAGACGAACGGATGGCCGGTATCGGTCAGCCGAATCGGCTGCAGGCCGAAGAGCAGCCCCGCGATCACGGCGGCCGGCACGCTCCGTGTCCAGTAGAGCACGAGGGCGTACATCGCCATCGCAGCAATCCAGTGCGTCGCGAGCAACACCACGTTGTACGTGAGGATGGGATCTCGAGTGAACGCATAGGGAACGACGGCTCGAATCCCGGGCCCGATCATATGCTCTCCGAGCGTTGTTGCATTCGCGATCGGGAAGCATTGGGGTCCTTCCATGATCTGCAACGGTTGCGTGACCAGTGCGCGCGCATTGTGCGCGGTCAACATCGCAACGAACTTCTGATCGTTGTGGAGGGTCTCCCTCCACCGCGGGGTCACGTCGTCGACGAAGGTGGCATACGGGAAAGCGGTGGTCGCGACCGGGATGATGGCTCGGAAGGCCCACATGATGGCAGCGAGGTACAGGAGCGCTGCACCGAGTGTCGGACGACGGAACACGTCGGTAGCGGGCTGTACCACCCGCACTCCTCGCCCGCCAGGTCTCGTGGCCATCGCGGCGCGGAGGCCAACGGTACCCCACCTGGCACGCGCCACACGATCGAGCGCGCCGCACCAAGCACCCGCGCTCAGACGTCGGCGGTATACGGGGGCGCCGGGTCGTACTCCATGTGCCGCTGTACCGTGCGAGCCACATCGACGCCGTGGATCTGGCCGACGAGCCAGAGCGCCATGTCGATGCCGGCCGACACGCCCGCGGCACTCACGAGATTGCCATCCCGAACGTAGCGCACGCCGTCGAGCACCGTGACATCGCCACGAGCACGGAGGCTCTCGACGAATGCCCAATGCGTCGTGACGCGCCGCCCCCGCGTCGATCCGGCCTCGTGCAGCAGCAACGCACCGGTGCAGACACTCGTCACCCAGGTGCAGGAGGACACCACACCGCGCAGCCAATCGACCAGGACGGGGTTGTCGACCTCCCGGCGCGTCCCCTGCCCGCCCGGGACCAGGACCACGTCGAGCGCCGGCGCATCCGCGAAGCTGTGATCGGGCAGCACACGCAGCGCCTTGGCACACCGAATCGGGCGCACCTCCTCGGCAATGGTGACGAGCCGGCCCGCCATCCCAAGCTGGAGCATCACGCCGAACACTTCCCAGGGCCCGGCGAAGTCGAGTTCCTCGACGTCGTCGAACAGCAAAATGCCAATGGTCGGACCCTGATCGGTCATGCTGACGCTCCCTCCCCCAGGTGCGGGCCGCCGCCCGTCTTGAGCCGGCTCGGGTCACCGCCCGTCTTGAACCGGCTGCGATAGGCATGCGGCCCGACGCGCACCGTGCGGAGAAAGGCACGCCGCATCGACTCGCTGCTTCCAAAGCCGGCCGACATCGCCACGCCATCGACACCGTCAGACGAATCCTCGAGCCGCCGACGCGCCGTCTCAACGCGAACGGCCTCCACGTATCGCGCCGGAGTCATCCCCACCTGGTGGGCAAACACTCGCGCGAAGTTCCGCGGACTCATCCCGGCACGTTTCGCCAACGCGGTGACCGACAAGTCGGCATTGGGATGCTCGCCAATCCACGTCTGGAGATCTCGAATCGGCTCGCGCTCCGCCGACTGCGCCGCGAGCTGCGCGCTGAACTGCGATTGGCCACCCGGGCGACGAAGAAAGAGCACCAGCTGGCGCGCCACCGCGAGTGCGATCTCCCGACCCTGATCCTCCTCGAGCAGCGCAAGCGCGAGATCCATTCCAGCGGTCACCCCCGCGGATGTGTAGAGGTTGCCGTCCCGAACGAAAATGGGATCGGGGTCGACTTCGACCTCCGGATAGTGCGTCGCCAACGCCTGGCACGAGCCCCAATGGGTCGTCACGCGCCGCCCATCGAGAAGCCCGGCCTCGGCCAACACGAAGGTGCCGCTACACACGGAACCGATGCGGCGTACACGCGGGGCCATCCGGCGGATCCACGCGAGAAGCTTCGTATCCGCCATCGCCACGGGTGTGCCGAGGCCGCCCGCGACGAGCAGAGTGTCGATGCCACCTCGCACATCGCGCAACGCGCGGTCTGCGATCAGCTTCAAGCCCGATGACGTTACGAGCGGACCCGCCCGTGAGGCCAGAATCTCGACCTCGTAGCGGGAATCGTGGCCCGCGCCGCACAACGCCCGACTGGCCGTCGCGAACACCTCGAGCGGCCCGGTGACATCGAGGATCTGTACGTCGGGATACGCCACGACCGCGATCCTTCTGGCCGTAGCCTCCGGCGGGTGCGGCCGACGCCCACGCGCCTGGTTGGCGGTTCGCTGCGCGCTCCTGAGTCGCTTGGTCGCCATGCCGACAACATCGCATCGAGGGAGCATGGCTGCAATGCCATAGACCCCTCGCTTCCTGCCATCCCGGAGTCTGGAACCATCCGCGGCCCCTCCCCCGGAACTACCGCCGATGCTTGGTCGCCCGCACCGCATCCGCCACACACTCGCGGAAGAGCCGATGCCAGTTGATGACCGTCCCGAACTGCTGAACGTACGACTCCATGCCAATCAACGCGCGCACGAGGAACAGGCGATGCCCCGGCGTCTTGAAGATGCGATGCTCGAGCCCGATCGAGGCGACCTCCATCGCCCGATCGATCGGATGGTAGTCGCGCGGGTCGTAGGGAGCATCGCGAAGCACGGGCTCGAAGATCAGACGCATGATCTCGACCATCGGCGCCGGATCGTCCTCCGCGTCGAGATAGCCGAGGGTCACGAAGCAGGTGTGCATCGCGAGGGCGTCGTCGGCAAGAATCGCTTGGGCGAGATCGACATAGGCCCGCCGGATGACATCGGGAAACTCGCGAACGCTGCCGAGATCGAGCATGCAGAGGTGCGGATGGTGCGTGACGAGGTAGTTGCCGGGATGGGGATCGGTATGCAGCACGCCGAACTCGAATACCTGGCGCCACAAGACTCGGAAGTACTTCGCGGCCACCCAGTCTTTGATGTCCTGATCGACCCCGGGAGCGAGAATGTCGCTCAGCGGGTACCCCTCGACGAACGTCATCGTGAGCACGCGACGCGACGAGAACGCCGGCCTCGGCTCGGGAATGACGACCTCGGGATCATCGGCGAACAACGCGCCGAACCGGACGAGACTGGCAGCCTCGCGCTCGTAGTCGAGCTCCTCGCGCAAGCGCTCTTCGAGCTCGACGTACAACTCGACCGGATCGATCTTCTGCCGCATGACGTCGCGCCCGATGTGCGCGAACACCTGCAGGAGCGCGTGCACGTTCTTGAGATCTTGATCGACCGTCTCCTCGACGCCCGGGTATTGGATCTTGACGACGACCTCCTCGCCGTCCGCCAAGGTGGCACGATGCACCTGCCCGAGCGACGCCGCCGCGAACGCCTCCTCCTCGAAGGTCGCGAAGAGATCCTCTGGAGGCGCGCCCAACTCACGCGCGAGTTGCGCGCGAATGGCGTCGTACGGCATGGGCGGCACGGAAGATTGGACGGCCGACAGCACCTCGAGGGCCTCGACCGGCAAGAGATCGCTCCGCATGCTCAACATCTGCGCCAGCTTCATGAAGGCGCCCTTGAGCTCGGTCGAACGATCGACGATCCGCATCGCCGTCCGGACGTGGGTGTCGAGCAATTCGCGCTCTGTCTCGACCTCCGTCTGAAACGGCCGCTTGAGTGCCTGCCAGAGATAGCTGCCGCCCACCGACGTCGTCAGTGACCCTACCTTCAAGACGCGGCGCGCGCGCCCGCTGGCAAGTGGAGCGGCCGGAGTCTTCGCGCGCCGTTTCTTGCGCGGCGGGGGACCGGGTGTGGGGGCGGGCGGCGGCACGATCCCTCAGAGATGATTGATGCGACTTGCCGCGATGCCAGCGCCGAAGCCGTTGTCGATGTTGACGACCGTCACACCGGCCGAGCAGGTATTCAGCATACCCAGTAGCGCGGCGAGGCCGCCGAAGCTTGCGCCGTAACCGACGCTCGTCGGCACAGCGATCACCGGAATCGCCACCAGTCCGCCCACCACGCTCGGAAGCGCCCCTTCCATGCCAGCGACCACGATCAGAACCCGCGCCGCGTCGAGCCGCGCACGATTCTCGAGCAACCGATGAATCCCCGCGACGCCCACGTCGTACAACCGCTCGACGGCGTTGCCGGCCAGGGTCGCTGTCCACGCGGCCTCCTCGCAGACGGCATGATCGGAGGTCCCCGCGGACACCACGAGCACCGTCCCTTTGCCGGTGACCGTCACCGGAACCACTTCGCGCACCGCGAGCCGAGCCTCCGCCTCGTAGCGAAACTCAGGCGCAGCCTCGAGCAACGCGCGCGCCTGCTCGGGGCCGAGGCGCGTCACCAGGACGTTGTCGCCCCGGGCGACCAGTCGCTCGGCGATCTCCACGATGTGCACGACCGACTTGCCCTCACCGAAGATCACCTCGGGCAACCCGGTCCGAAGACTGCGATGATGGTCGGGCTTTGCGAACGTCAGATCGCTAAACGGAAGGTCCCGCAGCGCCGCGAGCGCATCGGCGGTCGTCACCTCACCGCGCTGGACGCGGGTAAGCAGGTCTTCGAGCAGGCGCCGGTCCATGGCGGCCCGACGCTACTCCTCCCGCGGGACGCGTACAACACACCCCGAGGGGCGCGTAGAACACACGCCGCAGGAACCGCACGACACACACCTCACCTTGTACGGAAGTGAAGGTGCCCCAGCCGCGACGGCGTAGGCACGATCCGCCCCCGATCGTCGACGAGCTGCACGCCACGACCGCGGACGATCTCGCCAATGTGGGTGATCGGACAGCCGAACGTTCGCCGGGCGCGCGCTAGCGCGTCGAGTCGACTGGTGCGCACGGCAAAGAGCAGCTCGTAGTCCTCTCCGCCCGTCAACACGAGGGTACGCCGAGCGGCTGCCCCGAGCCCGGCGAGCGCCCGTGCGCGCGGCACGCAGTCGACGTGCACCCTCGCCGCGACGCCGCTCGCAACACAAATCCGATCGCAATCGACCAGCAGCCCATCGCTGAGATCGATCATGGCGGTTGCGAGTTCGCGCCGGGCCAGAGACTCGCCAGCCCGCAGACGCGCGATCGGACGCCGCCAACGGGCGATGGCCGAATCGGAGGCACCCCCGCGCCGAAGCCGTCGCACCCCGAGGGCGGCAGCACCGAGCGCGCCCGTGACGAACAGCTGATCGCCAACCCGCGCCGTCTGACGCCCGATCGAACGCGCCGGCGCTTCGCCGAGAAGCGCCACTGTCAGCGACAACTGGCGACCGTGCGCGAGATTGCCGCCCGCCAACGCAGCCCCCACCGCACGCGCCCCGTCGCGCACCCCACGGACGATGTCTCGGAGCTCGGCCGCTGGGAAACGGCTCGACGCGACGACGGATAGCAACGCCGCCACTGGACGCCCCCCCATGGCGGCGATGTCGCTCGCGTTCACCGCGAATGCCCGCCGACCGAGTGCGCGAGCGCTCAACCACGTCCGCCGGAAGTGCACACCGTCGACCAACGCGTCGGTCGTCAGCAGCAGGGGTCGCCGACTGGACGCGACGACAGCGGCATCGTCTCCGGGACCGACCAGCACCCGTCCCCCGGACGGCACCAGGCGGCGAATCTCGTCGAGCAGTGAGCGTTCGCCGCGGTCGGCGAGCGACTCAGCCAAACATCTCCTTGACCTTGTCGAGAAAGCCACGACTCAACGGATGGACTTCTTGACCCGACGTCCGGGCGAACTCTTTCAACAGCTCGCGTTGCTTGGCCGTGAGCTTCCGCGGGGTCTCGACGACGACGCGAACGATATGGTCGCCGCGTCCGTACCCACGCAAATCAGTGATGCCCTTGTTTCGCATGCGGAAGCGGGTCCCCGACTGCGTGCCGGGGGGAATACGAAGCCGTGCCTTACCCTCGAGCGTCGGCACCTCGAGATCGGTGCCAAGCGCCGCGAGCGGAAAGCTGAGCGGCATGTCGCAGATGACGTCGTTCTCCTCCCGCTGAAAAAGCGGATGCTCGAGAACACGCACGACGACGTACAGGTCGCCGGACGGGCCGCCACCGAAGCCGGCTTCTCCCTCGCCGCGAAGCTTCAAGCGCGACCCCATGTCGACGCCCGCGGGAATCTTCACGTTCAGATTCTGCGTACGCCGGACGGCACCCTGTCCGCTGCAAGCGTCGCAGGGATCGCCAATCGTCGAGCCCTGACCGTTACACTGACTGCAGGTCTTCGCGATGCTGAAGAAGCCCTGCTGAAAACGTACCTGCCCCGAGCCGCGGCACCCGCTGCACGTCTTGGAGGTCGTGCCAGGCTTCGCGCCCTTGCCTCCGCAGGCCTCGCAGGCCTCCATCCGAGGCAACGACACTGCCTTCTCGGTGCCAAACGCCGCCTCCTCGAAACTCAGATCGAGGGTGTATTGCAGGTCGTCGCCGCGACGTGCACGCGAGCGCCCGCGCTCGGCGCGCGCGCCACCGAAGAACTCCCCGAAGATGCCGCTGAAGATGTCCTCGAAGCCGCCCCCGAAATCGAACCCACCAGCGCCGCCTTCGAACGCGGCGTGCCCGAAGCGATCGTACTGCGCGCGCCGGTCGGCGTCAGAGAGGACCTGATAGGCGGCCGAGGCCTCCTTGAACTTCTCCTCGGCGGCTTTGTCGCCTGGATTGCGATCGGGGTGATACTTGAGCGCCTGCTTCCGATAGGCCCGCTTGAGTTGATCCTCGGAGGCGTCACGCGAGACACCGAGGACTTCGTAGAAATCACGCTGACCGGAAGGCATGGGTGTGCGTTATAGCGGAAGGCCGAGGTCGGTACTATTGAAGAGGGGTCGAGCGACGGGCTTTACGCCCGCCGCTCCCTGACCGCTCTACTCCTTGACCTCTTCAAAATCAGCGTCGACGGCATCGTCGCGCGCAGAACCCGCGGTGCCATTGCTATCCCCGGCGTCGTCCGATGCTCCCGCCTCAGGACCCGCGTCCGCCCCTGGCCCCGCACCGGCAGCCTCCTGTTTGGCGCTCGCTTGCGCGTACATCGCCTCGGCGAACTTGTGCGCCGCCTGCTCGAGATCGGTACGGGCCTTCTCCATCGCTGGGCCGTCCTCGGCCTCGAGCACCTTCTTGGCGCCATCGACCGCCGTCTGCAGCTCGGCCTTCATCGCCGCATCGGTCTCCGGTGGCGCATCGGCGATCGTCTTCTCCGCCCGATACACGGCCTGATCGAGCTGGATGCGATTCTCGACCTCGGCACGCTTCTTCTTGTCGTCCTCGGCGTTGGCTTCCGCCTCGTCGACCATCCGCTTGATTTCCTCTTCCGCGAGGCCGCTCGACGCCGTGATCTGGATCGACTGCTCCTTCCCGGTGCCGAGATCCTTCGCGCCGACGTGCACGATACCGTTGGCATCGATGTCAAACGTCACTTCGACCTGCGGCATGCCGCGCGGTGCGGAGGGAATCCCGACGAGATCGAACTGGGCCAGTAGCTTGTTGTTGGCCGCCATCTCACGCTCGCCCTGGAACACCCGGATCGTCACCGCACTCTGATTGTCCTGCGCGGTGGAGAACGTCTGGCTCTTTTTCGTGGGAATGGTGGTGTTCTTGTCGATCAGCTTGGTGAACACACCGCCGAGCGTCTCGATGCCGAGCGACAGTGGCGTGACGTCGAGAAGCAGGACGTCCTTCACCTCGCCCTTCAAGACCGCGCCCTGAATCGCAGCGCCCACGGCCACGACCTCGTCCGGATTCACGCCCTTGTGCGGTTCGCGACCGAAGAGCTTCTTCACCCGCTCCTGCACCGCCGGCATACGGGTCATGCCGCCGACGAGAATGACTTCCTTCACGTCGCTCGCCGACAATCCGGCATCTTTCAACGCCGTCAGGCACGGCGCATCGAGCCGCTCGAGCAGGTCACCCACGAGCGCTTCGAGCTTCGAGCGGCTGAGCTTCATGTTGAGGTGCTTCGGACCGCTCTGGTCAGCGGTGACGAACGGGAGATTGATGTCGGTCTCCATCGCCGTCGAGAGCTCGCACTTGGCCTTCTCCGCCGCCTCTTTGAGACGCTGGAGGGCCATACGATCCCCACGAAGATCGATACCCTGATCCTTTTTGAACTCGTCCGCGAGGTAGTCGATGATGCGCTGGTCGAAATCCTCACCCCCGAGGAAGGTGTCGCCGTGCGTCGCCTTCACCTCGAACACGCCATCGCCGATTTCGAGAATCGAGACGTCGAAGGTACCGCCACCGAGATCGAAGACGACGATCTTCTCGTCCGTCTTCTTGTCGAGACCATAGGCGAGCGAGGCAGCGGTCGGCTCGTTGATGATCCGCAGAACCTCCAGCCCCGCGATGCGACCAGCATCTTTGGTCGCCTGGCGCTGGCTGTCGTTGAAGTAGGCCGGAACCGTGATCACGGCCTCGGTCACAGGCTCGCCCAGATGATCCTCAGCCGTCTGCTTCATCTTCTGCAAGACGAACGCCGAGATCTCTGCCGGACTGTACGTGCGATCGCGCCCCTCGACCCATGCATCGCCGTTCTCGTTCTTGACGATCTTGAACGGTGAGAGACTAGTTGCCTTCTGCACTTCGGCGTCCTCGAAGCGGCGTCCGATCAGACGCTTCACTGCGAAAACCGTGTTCTCGGGATTGGTGATCGCCTGCCGGCGCGCGATCTGGCCAACCAGCCTCTCGCCGCTCTCGGAGAATGCCACCACCGATGGCGTCGTACGCGCGCCTTCCGCGTTCGTAATGACCACCGGATCTCCTGCGTCCATGATGGCCACGCAAGAATTGGTAGTCCCGAGGTCGATACCGATCACTTTCCCCATAATGAGTGCTCCTTCGTTCTCGTCATCTGTACAGAACGGTTAACCATCGTCCTGCGGCTTTTCAACGTCGTCCTGTGCCGAATTCTTCGATGCAACATCCTGGCCCGCGCTTTGGCTCGGCCCCTTGCCGACGGTCACGAGCGCCGGACGCAACAACCGGCCGTGCAGCGCGTAGCCACGCTGGTGCTCGTCGATCACGGTGTTGGCGGGCTGCTCGCTCTCGACATGGCCAATGGCCTCGTGCAGCGCCGGATCGAACGCGCCGCCATGCGCGCCAACGACCGTCACGCCATGACGCTCGAGCGTCTCAACGAATCCCCGACGCACCAACTCGAGGCCCTCGACGACGGCATTGCTGTCCTGGCTGCCGCCCGCGGCCAGCTGCTCCGTCGCTCGATCTAGGTTGTCGATCACCGTCAGGAGTTCCCGGAGCAGCTTCTCGGAGCCGTAGCGCATCGCGTCCGCCTTCTCACGAGCTGCGCGCTTCTTGTAGTTCTCCAGCTCCGCGCGCTCGCGGAGCAGCTTGTCTTTGGCTTCGCCCAGCTCGGCCCGCAGCGCCGCCATCTCGTCGATCGGCTCGTCGGGCGGCGAAGGGGTCTCAGCGCCCCCGTCCGGTGCCGCTTCGGCCGCAGCCGGGCCATTGCCCGTAGACTGCTCCTTCTCGTCGTTGTGGTCGGCCATGCTGACCAGGCTACCCCCGCTTTGTGGCTGGAATCCTTGGAACTCGTCGGACTCAGCGAAGCTAAGGACGATCAGGCCACTGTCAAGGTCGGAGGCGCGGTGGATTTGTCGCTGCTGCTCGCGGCGGCTAGTAGTCGACGCGGTGAGCAGGACCACGATTCCCGCTGAGGAAATCCATACGCCCGCGATCGTTGTGCGCGGGCGAGCGTTCGGAGAATCGGACAAAATCGTCACATTTCTGACCCGCGACCTCGGCAAGATCACGGGCATCGCCAAGGGGGCCAAGCGATCCAAACGGCGGTTTGTGAACGTGCTTGAACCGTTCACCGCGGTCGACGTGACGCTCCGGATCCGGCCACACTCCGACCTGGCTTTCATCAATGCCTGTGTCCTTGCCGAGGTCTACTATTCGTTCACCAAGGATCTCGAGAAGTTCGGCTACGCAAGCTACGTGCTCGAGCTCACCGATCGTCTGATTCGAGGCCAGGAGGCGGGGGCTGAGACCTACGATCTGGTTCGTGACGTGTTTCGCTTCCTCGATCGATGCCGCCCGGAGCCTGGGATCCTGCGCGCGTTCGAGCTGCACCTCCTCCGCCAGACGGGATATGAGCCGGTCCTGCACGAGTGTCAGGCCTGTGGGGCCGCCTATCGCGAGGCGGGCCGGCTGTTCGTCCAGCCGCTCCACGGCGGCGTACGGTGCGGCTCCTGCGTCGGAGAGAGCCGGGCGCACGAGGCCTCGGCGGACACTATCGCCCGCCTGATCGACTTTCAGGAGAGCGTTTTCGATGAGGCCGATTCCAGCCAGTTCGCCCTCTCCCCTCGAAACGCGGACGAGGCACGCACGCTGGTACGGAGCTTCTTTGCCAGCAGCCTGACCAAACCTCTCGCCTCCGAGCGTCTCCTGGACGACCTGTAGGGCCGTCCGGTCCCTCCGCTTGATCCATTGCAAATTGACCGCCTAGGAGTGGGGTGATAGACGCGGCGGTTCGTACTCGCCAATGAATTCCCCCGCCCGCGCGGTCACAATGGACAAACTCACGAGCCTCTGTAAGCGGCGCGGGTTCGTCTATCCATCGAGTGAGATCTACGGCGGAATTGCCAGCTGCTGGGACTACGGGCCGCTCGGCATCGAGCTGAAACGGAACATCACCGAGGCCTGGTGGCGCGACAACATCACCGCGCGCGACGACATGGTCGGCCTCGACAGCTCGATCCTCATGCATCCGAAGGTGTGGGAGGCCTCAGGCCACATCGAGGGCTTCACCGATCCTCTGGTCGACTGCAAGAAGTGTAAGCAGCGGTTCCGCGCCGATCAGCTCGAGGGCGACGTCTGCCCGGCATGCGGCGGCGAGCTGACCGAATCACGACAGTTCAACCTGATGTTCCGGACGTTCATGGGGCCGGTCGAGGATTCGGCGAGCACCGTGTATCTCCGCCCCGAGACGGCGCAGGGCATCTTCGTCAACTTCCAGAACGCGCTCAACTCGTCCCGGATGAAGATCCCCTTCGGTGTGGGTCAGATCGGCAAGTCGTTCCGAAACGAGATCACTCCCGGCAACTTCCTCTTTCGCACTCGCGAGTTCGAGCAGATGGAGCTCGAGTTCTTCGTGAAGCCCGGCGAGGACGAGAAGTGGCATCAGTACTGGAAACAGGAGCGCTTCGACTGGTACCTGCGCTACGGCATCAACCGAGAGCGGCTCCGTCTACGCGAGCACGGCAGCGACGAGCTGGCGCACTATGCGAAGGGCTGCGCCGACATTGAGTACGAATTCCCGTTCGGATGGTCCGAGCTCGAGGGCATCGCCAATCGTGCAGACTTCGACCTCGGGCAACATAAGAAGGTCAGCGGCAAGGATCTCTCCTACTTCGACGAGGAGAACCGCGAGCGCTTCATCCCGTACGTCATCGAGCCATCCGCCGGCGTCGGGCGGCCGTTGCTCGCGTTCCTCGTCGACGCCTATGACGAAGATGTCGTCGACGGCGACGAGCGTGTCGTGCTTCGGCTCGACCGGAGGCTCGCGCCAGTCAAGGTCGCCATTTTCCCGCTCTTGCGGAAAGCCGGACAGCCGGAGAAGGCACACGCCGTCCGTGATCTATTGAAGCACCACTTCGCAGTGACGTACGACCAGGCGGGTGCGATCGGCCGACGCTACCGACGGCAAGACGAGATCGGCACCCCGTACTGCATCACGGTCGACCATCAGACGATGGACGACGACACGATAACGCTTCGCGATCGCGACTCGATGGAGCAGCTCCGTCTGCCGATCGATCGCCTGGTCGAGGAGATTCGAACGCGCCTGGCCGCCCCGACGGCGGCCGCGGGCGGATGATGAGGAGAGGGCAAGTGGCACGTCGAACGCAAGGAAAGAAGCGCCCAGCAACAAAGTCGAAGTCCCGCACGGCCGCGAAGCGCCGTCCCGCCGCCAAGCGGACAGCCACCAAGGCCACCAAGGCCAGCAAGGCCGGCAAGGCCACCAAAGCCAAAGCGGGAAGCAAGACGAAGTCAGGCCGCAAGACGACGGGCCGCGCCACGGCGAGCCGCAAGACCGTGAGCCGCAAGAAGACCACGCGACGCGCCGCGACCACCCGCAAGACCGCGAGCCGCAAGAAGGTCGCACGGCGCACGGTAACTGCGGCGAGCCGCAAAGCTACGAGCCGCGCCGCGAAGTACGTGTACTTCTTCGGCGGCGGCAAAGCCGAGGGGCGTGCCGGCATGAAGAACCTGCTCGGCGGCAAGGGTGCGAACCTCGCCGAGATGGCGGGCCTCGGGCTGCCGGTCCCTCCTGGCTTTTCGATCTCGACCGAAGTCTGCACGCACTACTATGCGCACGGCAACAAGTATCCTTCCTCGCTGAAGAAAGAGGTCGCCAAGCACCTGGCGCGTGTCGAGAAGGTCGTCGGCCGGACGTTCGGCGACCGGGAGAATCCGCTGCTGGTCTCGGTGCGCTCGGGCGCACGCGCGTCCATGCCCGGCATGTTGGACACGGTCCTGAACCTCGGCCTGAACGACGAGACCGTTCAGGGTCTGATCGCGGCGTCCGGCAGTCCGCGTTTCGCGTGGGACTCGTATCGCCGTTTCGTCCAGATGTACGGCGACGTCGTTCTCGGCCTGAAGCCCGAAGACAACTCGCAGACCGACCCGTTCGAGGACATCCTCGAAGCCAAGAAGCATGCACGCGGCGTCGAGTTGGACACCGATCTCACCGCAAACGACCTGCAGGAACTGGTCGCCGAGTTCAAGGCACTGATCCTGCGACGCCTGAACGTGGAGTTTCCAGACGATCCCGCAGAGCAGCTGTGGGGTGCCATCGGCGCGGTCTTTGGCTCGTGGCACAACGCGCGCGCCAACACGTATCGCCGCCTCTACGGCATCCCCGACGAGTGGGGCACTGCCGTCAACGTGCAGGCGATGGTGTTTGGCAACCTCGGCGATGATTGCGCGACCGGCGTTGCGTTCTCGCGCGATCCCGCGACGGGCGCGAAGCTGTTGTACGGCGACTTCCTGGTCAATGCGCAGGGTGAAGATGTGGTCGCCGGTATCCGCACGCCGCAAACCCTGACGAAAGCCGCGTCGCAGGAGTTGGCGCGGCAGCAGAGCGTTCCCGAGCACGAGCGGTCGAGGTCCCTCGAGGAGTTGATGCCGACCTGCCTCGGTCAGCTTCGGAAGATCGCCACCAAGCTCGAGCGCCACTACCGCGACATGCATGATCTGGAGTTCACGATCGAGCGTGGACGCCTGTGGATGCTGCAAACCCGGAACGGCAAGCGGACAGCGCCGGCGGCGGTCAAGATCGCGGTCGACATGGCGGGCGAGCGCCTGATCGATCGCAACACCGCACTCCTGCGTGTCGATGCTGGCTCGATCGACCAACTGCTCCATCCGATGATCGACCCCACGGCCGACAAGCAATTGATCGCGAAGGGTGTGCCGGCCTCGCCGGGCGCTGCCGCCGGTGAAGTCGTGTTCAGTGCGGACGAGGCGGAGGCCGCGGCGAACGAGGGTCGGAAGGTGATCCTAGTTCGGGTGGAGACCTCGCCCGAAGATATCCACGGCATGAACGTCGCCGAGGGCATCCTGACCTCGCGCGGCGGGAAAGCCTCGCACGCCGCCGTCGTCGCCCGCGGGATGGGCAAGTGCTGCGTGGCGGGCTGCGGCGATCTCGACATTCGCTACGATGGCGGATTCTTCAACGCCGGCGACCATCGGGTGCAGCGCGGCGATTGGATCACCCTGAATGGCTCCACCGGCGAGGTATTCCTCGGCAACGTGCCGACAATCCGTCCCGAGGGGGAAACCGGCGAGTTCGCGACGTTGATGAAGTGGGCCGACAAAGTCCGCCGCCTCCGGGTGCGCACCAACGCCGATACTCCGAACGACGCGGGTGTCGCACGACGCTTCGGCGCCGAAGGCATCGGCCTCTGCCGCACCGAGCACATGTTCTTCGAGCCCGACCGGATCGAAAAAGTACGTGCGATGATCCTCGCCGAAGATGCTGCCGGGCGCAAAGCCGCGCTCGCCATGTTGCAGCCGATGCAGAAGGGCGACTTCGTCGGCATTTTGAAGGCGATGGCAGGACTCCCCGTGACCATCCGTCTGCTCGATCCGCCACTGCACGAGTTCCTGCCACATAGCGACGAGGATACCGCCGATCTCGCACGGACGATGAACACCGACCTTGGGGATCTGATCGCACGGCGCGACAAGCTGAAGGAGATGAATCCAATGCTCGGGTTCCGCGGCTGCCGGCTCGGCGTCGTGTTCCCCGAGATATATCTCATGCAGGTCCGTGCCATCATGGAAGCCGCCTGCGAGCTGGCGGGTCAGGGCGTGAAGGTCTTGCCCGAGATCATGATCCCGCTGATCGGCCACGTGAACGAGCTGAAACAACTACGCGCCGAGGCCGACACCGCCTGCCGCGAGGTCATCACCAAGACCGGCAAGAAGGTCGCGTATACGATCGGCACGATGATCGAGGTGCCGCGCGCGGCGCTCACCGCCGACGAAATCGCGGGCGAGGCCGAGTTCTTCTCGTTCGGAACGAACGATCTCACCCAGATGGGCTTCGGTCTGTCACGTGACGACGCGTGGAACTTCCTCCCGCACTACGTCGAGAACGGCATCCTCGACGTCGATCCTTTCGCGAGTCTCGATCAGACGGGCATCGGTGAACTCGTCCGAATCGCCGTCGCCAAGGGACGCAAGGTCAAGAAGAACCTGAAGATCGGGATCTGTGGGGAACACGGCGGGGACCCGTCATCGGTCGTCTTCTGCCACGAGGTCGGCCTCGACTACGTGTCGTGCTCGCCCTATCGCGTCCCGATCGCCCGGCTGGCCGCCGCCCAGGCGGCGCTCGCGAAGTAGCGCGGAAGACAGCGGGGCCAGGGGCTTGATCCACTACTCAGATCCGTCGCGACCAGTGGGAAGCACCGTGGCCCCGAGGAGCCGATCCCTCGGGGTAGCGCCGCCCGAGGGATCAGGCGCGCCGTCGTCCGATGCGCGGCAGGCGTAGTGGGCCAGCCTCCCAACACGCTCTCGGGCCGAACACGTGTCTACGGAATCCTCGGCGACCCCGTCGAGCACAGCTGCTCACCCGCGATGCAGAACGCGGCGTTGCGGACCGTCGGGCTCGATGCGGTGTACGTCCCGTTTCATGTCGTGCCTGAAGAACTGCCCGCGGCGGTGGAGGGCTTGCGTGCGGCCGGCATCGCCGGCCTGAACGTCACCGTGCCGCACAAAGAAGCGATCCTGGGACTGGTCGACGAGCTCCGACCCAGGGCGCGAGCCTGCGGCGCCGTGAATACGATCGTGCGGACGCGACGCGGTCTGGCCGGCGACAACACCGACGGCGCCGGCTTCGTCGCCGCACTCGCCGACGCGCGCCGCGATGCACGTGGCGCGCGGGTGCTGTTGATCGGCGCTGGCGGCGCGGCGCGCGGCGTCGCACACGCGCTCGTCCGCGCCGGCTGCACCCATCTCCACGTCGCCAACCGGACACGTCCACGAGCCGTCACGCTCGTCCGCGAGCTGAAGAGCCGACGCGCAGAGGCAAGCGGTCTCGACGTCCTCCGCGACCGGACCGCGCTCGGCACGTTCGACATCATCGTCAACTGCACCAGCACGGGCCTCAAGAACACCGCCCCGCCCCTGCTTTTCCCCGCGACTCGCCGCGATGCGCTGTGCTGTGACCTGCTCTACGGAAAGAAGTCAGCTCCGTTCCTGAAGCGCGCCCGCACGGCGGGACGCCGCACCATGGACGGGAGCGGTATGTTACTGCACCAGGGCGCCCTCGCGTTCGAATTGTGGACACGACGGCCGGCGCCGGTGACCGTCATGCGGCGGGCGTTGCAGCGCGCGCTCCGCGCGTAGACCCGCGGCCCCGGATCGCGCGTCAGACTCTAGAAGCGCTTCGCTCAAGCACGGCCACGAACTCCGGATCGGAGATGGTTCGGCGTTCCTCCCACCATACCCGACCGCCGGCGCTGGCGAGCACGGCCAGCACGGTCGTCAGCTGCACATGAAAGAGCTCCTCGTCGTAGACACCTTGCGACGTACGAATGAACGCCGCCTGATAGGCGAACACAAACTCCTCGACGATCGCGAGCAAACGATTCGATGGTCTTGTCGAGAGACGCACGCTTCGACGCCCGCGCGGATTCCCGAAGTTGAATCGAGTTCTGACGCACCTGCACGGCGAGGTAGGCCAGAGTTGCAACCGTCGCCAATGCGCCGATCAGCTCGCCAATACTGCCGAGATCTTGGAGCGTCACCTCCGGCCGCGCATCTGTCTTTGGATCTCAGGCGTTCCGAACAAGTGGCTTCCGACCCGAGAGGCAAGCGCGGCGCCTCGCACCTCTCGCACCGGAACCCACTCGCGCAAAGGTTCCTTAGGCGCCGCCCTGCTTCCGCCAGGTACGGAGGTCGAAGTAGTCGCGACACACGCTGATCAGACCGTCGCGAGTTTCGAACACACCGCACACGGGCATCACGATCTTCTTACCGCCTGGGAAGAAATGCGTGTCCACACGCTCGACCATGAATGTCGTACCGTGACTCACCATGGTCTCGATCTCGGTCTCGACGCGCCCCCAGCTCGGCCCCAGCTGTCGGAACAGAGCCGCAATCGCGGCCTTCCCGGAGGAAAAGGCGATCGTGCTCACGGAAACCGGCGACCATGTCCTGGGGACTCGCCTTAGCCAGCGCGGCCGTGCCCTGCGTACCCGAACGGCGAGGTAGGCCGATGCACGACAACCGCGAGGTCTCCGATGAAATCGTCGAGACGGCCGAGCGCTTCGAGCCTCCCATCCTCACGACTATTCGACGTCCGCTACGGTGGCGGTCCGCGCCGTAGACGCATCGTCGCGGAAGGACGTGGCCAGGAGACGTACGAAGAGGACCGCCGCCGCGAAGAGCATGGCGAGGGCGGCGGCGAGATAGAAGCCGAGCCCATGCGGAGCAGCATGGCCGAGCGCCGCGATCGTCAAGAGCACGATCGCGATCAAGTGCGTCGCTGTCACCACAACTGCAACGATCTTACTGAACTCGGCCGGAACGCCGCGGCGATTCACCCAGACCTGAACGAGAAAGAAGACCATCGGGGCTGGGAGGAACACCACGCTCGCAACACGCCAAGGGTCAGGAACCCCTAGGTGGTGCACCACGTAGGGAACGAAACATCCGAACACGACCGCCAGGCTGATCGTCGCACTCACGATCAGTCGGCCCTGATCCGCGGCAGTCCAGACACCTCGTGCGCGATAGCCGAGACCGGTCACGAGCCCGCCGAACCCCGCGAGCGCGATCGCGACTTCAGCGATGCTCAGCAAAACGCCGTCGGATTCCATGATCCCGCCGCTCTCTCAGAGTTGGTCTGGCGCGAATAGCGTACCGAGCCCTGCATCGTTGGTTCGCATGAGGTGAGGCGTTCGGTACCACGGGGCGACGGAAGATCGCCAACGCGCGCTCTGTCCAGGAGCAATCGATGCAGTCGCCAATGAAAACCGAGCTGTCCGCGTGGGTCGCAGGGAGAAATCTCACAGAGGCGCGGACGTCGCTGGCGACATCCTGCAAACCCTGGGCCTGAACTCTTGTAGGTACCGTCCCGGACCGTTCATTCCTTGACATACCCCCACGCCATAGCTATGGTCGCCCTTTCAAGATGAAGAAGCAAAAGCAAGCGACCCTGAATCTGCCAGATCAACCGCGCTGGGGCGGGCGACGTGCCGGGGCCGGCCGGAAGCCCGGCCCGCACCCCCGCCTCGCGCATCGCAGTCGACCGAAGTTCTCCTCGCTCCCCGCGCACGTCACGTTGAAAGTTCGGCCGGGGATCCCTTCATTGCGCACGCTTCGGATGGTCCGGGAGGTCGAGCAGTCGTTCGCGCGCGGATGTTCGCGACCAGGCTTTCGGTTGGTGCACTACTCGCTGCAGAGCAACCACGTACATCTGATCGTCGAGGCGTCGACCCGTGACGCTCTCGGCCGTGGGATGATGGCCATCGCCGGACGTCTGGGGCGCACCGTCAATCGAGTGTGCGAGCGATCTGGCAGGGTGTTAGCGGATCGCTACCACCTCCGCGTCCTGAAAACGCCCCGCGAGGTCCATGCGGCGCTGCGCTACGTACTCCTGAACGCTCGTCGCCATGCGACACGCCTCACCCGTCGCGCCAAGAGCCCACGACTCGATCCGGCCTCATCGGCTCGGTGGTTTGATGGTTGGCGTGCGAGAACCCGTCGGTGGATGGTGGTGGACGCCCCCGGCGCGGATGAAACTCCACCGATCGCGCGCGCTCGAACATGGCTCCTGAAAACGGGTTGGCGCCGCTACGGCCTCTTCGATCCGGCGGACGTGCCGGGCTGACGCCAACACGAGGAGCTACCCCAACGCGGCGGCGGCGGCGCGGAATGGGACGGCTCGGGCGGGAGCGCAAGGCCTCCTTCCTCCTTGACCACACGATGCTGAGATCAAGAGCGGGTGGCGAAGGGGCGAGGACGCCACCGGGTAGCACGGCCGACGCGGCGGCGGGAAACGGGACGGCTCGGGCGGGAGCGCAGGCCTCCTTCCCTCTTAACCACACGCTTCTGAAATCAAGAGCGGGCGGTTGAGGGGAGTGGCAGCCACCGGGTAGCACGACCGGCGCGGCGGTGGGGGAACGGGACGGCTCGGGTTGCAGCGCGGGCATCCTCCCCTTAACGACACGCTTCTGAGATCAAGAGCGGGTGGCGAAGGGGCGCGGAAGCCACCGGGTAGCACGGGCAGCGGGTGCGCGGAATGGACAGGCCGGGCGGGAGCGCAGGCCTCCTTCCTCCTTAACCACCAGCTTCTGAAACCAAGAGCGCGGAGCGGATGCGATCGGGCACTCGGCGAGCTCCGGGGTGCTTCGCCATGGCTTCGCCTCGGGACGAACGCGGGTTCGTACCTGGGCTCGCCTCATTCATCCAATTCGCCAAGCGTGCCGATATGCTTCCTGGGAGGTTTCTCGGTGTGCGGGCCTGTGAAGTGCGTGGACAGATCGTGTGCGAGATGCGGTGCTCGTATCCGTTGTGGGACGGGGTGCGTGATCCGTACGATCGTGGCTGGATGGAGCACGCGCGGTAGCGACAACCATGTCTAGACTTGGAGATCTTCTCGTCCGCCGAGGCGAGATCGAGGAAGCGCAGCTGGAGCGGGCGCTCGGTGAGCAGCGGACCAACGGGGGCGCGCTTGCGAGCCACCTGGTCAAGCTGGGACTGATCGCGGAGGACGCACTCCTTTCGTACCTGCAGAAGGAGTACCGGCTGCCGGTCGTCGACCCTTCGAGCCTCGAGATCGAGCCCGAGGTATTGGCGCTCATTCCAACGCAGATGGCGCACAAGCACCACATGATCCCGGTCAATCTGGTGCGCTCGACCTTGACGATGGCGATGGCGGATCCATCGAACCTGATCGCGATCAACGAAGTCAAGTTCCTCACGAGCTACGACGTCAAGATCGCCGTCGCGGGCGCGACGGCGGTTCAACGTGCGATCGACCGCTACTACGACGCCGGCTCGAGCTACGACGACGTCTTGAACGAGATCGACGGCGGCGACGACGTCCAGCTCGTGCAGAGCGAGGAGGAAGTCAACCTCCAGGAGCTCGAACGCGCCACCGAGGAGGCGCCTGTCGTCCGCCTCGTGAACGCCCTCATGATGGACGCGATCAAGAAACGGGCGAGTGACATCCACGTCGAGCCCTACGAGAAGATCCTCCGCATCCGTTTCCGGATCGATGGCGTATTGCACGAAGTGATGCAGCCACCGATCAAGCTGAAGAACGCGATCACCTCGCGTATCAAGGTCATGGCCCAGCTCGACATTGCCGAGCGTCGGATGCCGCAGGACGGCCGCATAAAACTGAAGATGACGCGCAACCGCGAGATGGACTTCCGCGTCTCGGTCCTTCCCACCATATTTGGCGAGAAGGTGGTGCTCCGCCTCCTCGACAAGTCGAATCTTCAGCTCGACATGACGAAGCTCGGTTTCAGCGAACGTGCCCTCGCCGACTTCAAGGACGCAATCTACAAACCGTTCGGCATGGTGCTGGTCACCGGCCCGACGGGCAGCGGCAAAACGACCTCGCTCTACTCGGCCCTCTCCGAGCTCAACAAGGTGACGTCGAACATCTCGACCGCGGAGGATCCTGTCGAGTTCAACCTCATGGGCATCAACCAAGTACAGGTGCACGAGGAGATCGGCTTGTCGTTCGCGGCGACGCTGCGATCCTTTCTACGGCAGGATCCGGACATCATCATGGTCGGTGAGATCCGCGACTTCGAAACGGCCGAGATCGGCGTCAAGTCCGCCCTCACGGGGCACCTCGTGCTCTCGACCCTGCACACCAACGACGCCCCCTCCACCATCAACCGACTCCTGAACATGGGCATCGAACCCTTCCTGGTCGCGTCCTCCATCAATCTCATCATGGCGCAACGCCTCGTGCGCGTGCTCTGCCCAGGATGCCTTGAAGAAACCGAGATCACGCCCGAGGCGTTGGTCGCCATCGGCACGCCGCCCGAAATGGCAGAGACCATGCGCTGCTACCAGGGGGCCGGCTGCTCGTCGTGCAGCGGCACAGGCTACAAAGGTCGCATCGCACTCTACGAGGTCATGCCGATGACCGACGGCCTGCGCGAGGTCATCCTCGCAGGCGGCTCCAACAGCGAGATCAAGCGTGCGGCCATCGACGCCGGCATGGACTCCCTTCGCCGAAGCGGCATCGACAAGATCGCCGAGGGCGTCACATCAATTGATGAAGTCCTGCGGATCACCATGCCCGACTGAGCGGGCGGTGCGCCACGCTCCGAACCGGCAATTTCGTGACGAGACGGCGCCGAATGACGCCGCCAGACGAAAAAGACGCAGCCCCGGCAACGGCGCCCGTGGCATGTCGCTTGCTCTCTGCAGTAGCCGTCAGGGACCCGTCTCATGGTGAACATTCAAGATTTTCTTCAGCTGATGCTCGAAGCGGGCGCGTCCGATCTGCACATCACCCAGGAGAGCCCGCCCCTCATTCGCGTACATGGCGAACTGCGTCCGCTAGCGTATCCACCGCTCACCGCCACCGATACGCGAACGCTGTGCTACAGCATTCTGACCGAGGCGCAGAAGAAGAAGTTCGAGGAAGACAGCGAGCTCGACTTCTCGTTCGCCGCGGCCGGTGTCTCGCGCTTTCGCGGCAATCTCTATCTCCAGAAGGGCGCTGTCGGCGGGGCCTTTCGCGCGATTCCCTACGAGATTCCCGCCCTCGACACCCTCGGACTCAGCAAGGCGGTTCTCGATCTCGCGGAGCTGCCCCGTGGCCTCGTGCTGATTACCGGCCCGACGGGCAGCGGCAAGTCGACGACCCTCGCGGCGATCATCGACAAGATCAACGAAACCCGGCCCGAGCACATCATCACCGTCGAGGATCCCATCGAGTTCGTGCATACGCACAAGCGCGCGATGGTGAACCAACGCGAGGTTTTCGCCGACACGCAGAGCTTCGCCAAGTCACTGAAACACGTACTGCGGCAGGATCCGGACATAGTCCTCATCGGTGAGATGCGTGACCTCGAGACAATCGAGGCCGCGCTGGTCGTCGCCGAGACGGGTCACCTCGTGTTCTCGACACTACACACCAACTGCGCCGTCCAGACGATCAACCGTGTCATCGACGTGTTCCCGCCGCATCAGCAGGAGCAGGTACGCGCCCAGCTCTCGCTGGTGCTGCAAGGCGTGGTGTCGCAACAGCTGCTACCGCGTTGGGACGGACGCGGGCGTGTGCTCGCCGCCGAGGTCATGGTCCCGAACCCCGCCATCCGCAACCTCGTCCGCGAGGCGAAGGTGCACCAGATCTACTCGCAGATGCAGGTCGGCCAACAGAAGTGGCACATGCAAACGATGAGTCAGGCCCTGATCAGCCTGCATGAGCGCAAGCTGATTACAGCCGACGAGGCCCTCGCGCACGCCACCGAGCCAGAAGAGATGAAGACGTTGCTGGCGCAGTTCGGTGACGGACCAAGTCCCGTGCGACGGGCGGCACGACAGTAGGACCGCGACAGAAGGAGCAGGCGATGCCAGTGTTCAAATGGGTGGGGGTTGGCCCGCAAGGGCAAACGATTCGGGGAGAGATGGAGGCCGGATCCCGTCAGGCCGTCATCACGCGGCTGCGCACCCAGCGCATCAAGCCGACGATGGATCGCGTCAAAGAGAAGGGCAAGGGTCTCGATCGGGAGATCAGCCTGTCGCTCGGCAATCCCGTCAAACAGCACGACATCGTCATCTTCACACGGCAGTTCGCCACCATGATCGACGCGGGTTTGCCACTCGTGCAGTGTCTCGACATCCTCGCGAACCAGTCTGACAACAAAGTACTCCGCAAGACCATCCGCAACGTGAAGGAAGAGGTCGAGGCCGGATCCACCTTCGCGGCCGCGTTGAAGAAGCACCCCAAGGTCTTCAGCGATCTCTACGCGAACATGGTCGCGGCGGGTGAAGTCGGCGGCATTCTCGACACGATCCTCAACCGCCTGGCCACGTACATGGAGAAGATCGTCCGCCTGAAGAGCAAGATCAAAGGTGCGATGATCTACCCGGCGTGCATCATGGGCGCCGCGGTTCTCGTGACGGGCATCCTGTTGGTGTACGTCATCCCGGTCTTCGCCGAGCTCTTCCAGAGCTTCGGGCAGGCGCTGCCGGCCCCGACGCAGTTCGTCATCAATCTCTCGAACGCGACGATCGCGTACTTCTGGTACATCATCGCCGGGGCGGTTGGCGCAACAACGGCGCTGGTCATGGCTTCCCGCACCGACCGCGGCCGCTACCTTCTGGACCGGTTCTCCCTTCGCATTCCGGTGTTCGGAGATCTCATTCGCAAGAGCGCCATCGCACGCTTCGCGCGTACGCTCGGCACCCTGGTCTCGTCGGGTGTTCCCATTCTGGACGCCCTCACCATCACGGGCCGCACCGCGGGAAACAAAATCGTCGAACACGCGATCTACGCGACGCGAACGAGCATCAGCGAAGGAAAGACCATCGCCGAACCACTCACGGCGAGCAAGGTCTTTCCACCGATGGTCTGTCAGATGATCGCGGTCGGTGAGACGACCGGCGCGCTCGATCAGATGCTGCAGAAGATCGCCGACTTCTACGAGGACGAGGTGGACAACGCCGTCGCAAACCTAACGGCACTCATGGAGCCGATGGTCATTCTGTTTCTCGGCACCGTGATCGGCGGCCTCGTCATCTCGATGTACCTTCCCATCTTCAAGTTGGGCTCCGTCCTCGGCTGAGGATGACGGCTCACGAGGGGACGAACGACGGAAACGTTGGCCTGCGCCGGCGTCTCGGCTGGCTGCTGATCGTCCGGCTGGGCCTCGTATCGCTCTTTCTCGCCGTTGCGGCAGTCGTCTACCGCCCGCATGCAACCGAGACCCTCGATCCTCGCCTCGGACTGCTCGCGCTCGGATACGGCGTCACCGCGATCTCCGGGCTTCTGCTCGGACGTGTACGCAGGATTCTGGCCTTCGCGGGACTGCAACTCGCCGTCGATCTCGCGCTCGTCAGTCTCGTGATCCTCGTCACGGGCGGGCTCGATAGCCCACTGGCGGTTCTGTACAACGTCGTGATCCTGAACGCCGCCCTGCTCGGACTGGGCCCTGGAATCACGGCGACCGCGGCAGCGGCTGCGGCTGTCTACGGCGGATTGATGACGACACTGGCGCTCGAAGCGCCCGCCAGCCTGCCGATGGGGCCCTACATCTTCAGCCACACGACCATCGTCGCGTCATTCTTGGTGATTGCCGCGCTTGCCCGCTATCTCGGCACACAACTCGCCGTCGCCGAGTCACTCCTCGTCGAACGGCAAGCCGAAATCGGACGGATCGAAACGCTGCAGAGTCTGGTCGCCAACACCCTCGACCACGGGCTCGTGACCACGGACAGCAGCGGTCGGGTCCAGACGTCCAATCCCACCGCGGCCGAGATCCTCGGGACGCACCCCCCCGTGGGAGCCTCGCTCGACGTAAGCTTGCCGGGAGCCGCGATGCTTCCGATTGGTGGCGCGCCAACGGAGCTGGCCCTCGGCGCAGAGGGCGAGTCGTCGCGGTTGGTCCGCGCGAAAGTCGCCGAGGTCACCGACACGTTCCAGCGACCAGTCGGCCGCATCTACGTGCTCCAGGACGTGACGACCGTTCGGGAGATGGAGTCCAAGCTCCGCGATCAGGAAACGATCGACGCGTATGCTGCCAGGGCCGTCCAAACACACGACGACGCTCCCATCGCGGCGTTCGAAGGCCTCGTCGGTGAGAGCGAGCCGATGCGACGGGTCTATAGCCTGATCGACAAGGTTGCACCTTCCGATTCCACCGTCCTCATCACGGGGGAAAGCGGCACGGGCAAAGAGCTCGTCGCCCGCGCGATCCATCAGCGGAGCCCGCGACGCGACCGCGACTTCGTGGCGGTGAACTGTGGAGCCATCCCCGAGTCCCTGATCGAGAGCGAACTCTTCGGCCATGTCCGCGGCGCGTTTACTGGTGCCGTCGTGGACCGACCTGGCCTCTTCCGCCAAGCGCATGGCGGCACGATCTTCCTGGATGAGATCGGCGAGCTTCCCTTGGCGATGCAGGTCCGACTCCTGCGGGTACTCCAGGACCAGCAACTCGTTCCCGTCGGAGGTACCGCCACAACGACGGTCGACGTCCGCGTCGTCGCGGCGACCAATCGCAACCTCGAACGTTCCGTCAGCGAGGGCGCCTTCCGCGAAGACCTGTACTACCGCTTGAACGTCATCCGCATCGAAACCCCCTCGCTCCGGGAACGCCCCGAGGACATACCGCTCTTGCTCACGCACTTGCTACAGACCTGCTCTGCCCGGCACGGCAAGATCGTCGAGCGGGTCTCGCCCCGCACGATGCGAGCGCTCGTGACCTACAACTATCCCGGCAACGTTCGCGAGCTCGAGAACGCCGTCGACCACGCGATCACCCTCTGCGAGGGCGACGCCCTGACGGAGCACGACCTGCCGGCGCAGTTGCACTCCCCGCCCGACACGCCGAGCGGCCCGACTCCGACGACGACTCCGGGGTCAGCCGCGCCGACACCGCCGCGGCTGACCCCGGGACTCGACCTCGACGACCAGCTCGCCACCTACGAGAAGGACATGATCCTCGCCGCGCTCGATCAAGCGCAGGGCGTCCGGAAACACGCCGCGGAGATCCTTGGCATCAAGTACCGAAGCCTGCGGCACCGGCTCTCGAAGTACGGACTGGCCATCACTGACGAGGACGACGGGCTCGGATCGAGCACCGCCTCTTAGGCTGCGACGCATGACACAGCGAACACTGCGAGACTCGCATCACACACCCGCGCACGCCAGAGCGCTGACCTGTTCGAGCGGCGCGTTTGTGACGGGCATTTTTTGTCAGTGCATCAGAAAGCGTCGGTCGCTAGCGGAGTTGGAGCGCGGGAACAATGCGTTCTGGTACGGGCTGCGCCCCACCGGTCGCATGGTGGCCGCGGCAACAGACCGCAAAGCTGGCGCGGAAGCACGCGTTCATCCGAGAGTTTTTGTCCGCGGAAATTTACGCCGGTGCCACCGATCCATCCTTGGCACCGGCCTTGCTCCGTCCCAGCTCAACAAAACCATTCCGGGCGCACCAGCGACCCGAGCAACAGGAGGGAAGCATGACCAAAAGAACCAATGAATCGGGTTTCACACTGATCGAGCTTCTGGTCGTGGTAGCGATCATCGGAATTCTCGCTGCCATCGCCATTCCACAGTTCGCCGCGTATCGGGCGAAGGGTTTCGACGCGCGCTCCTCGAGTGACTGCCGCAATGCGGCGACGGCTCTCGAGGCGTTCTTCGTCGACAACGCTACCTATGCGGGCGCAACAGCAGCCACCCTGCCGGGCTTTGTCCAGTCGGCCGACGTTGCCGTGACGATCACGGGTGCCGTTACGAACTTCACGGTCGGGTGTTCGAGCACCAAGGGCACGACAGGCTACACGTGCAATTGGAACAGCGCCCCAGCCGCGGGCAACCCGAACATGGTCTGTGGTGTCGCTGCACCGTAAGTAACGCGACGCAACCGTACCGGCGCGGGCGGGCCTTCGGGCTCGCCCGCGCCTTTCTTTCTGGGAGGAAGTGCCGTGCCCGTCCGTCTCATCTTTCATATGCTCTGGGTAGCCACGGCACTCCGCGTACTCGTCCCGTCCTTCGCGGACCCAGACCTCTGGGGTCATGTGCTCTTCGGCTCCATTCTTCTTGGCGGAGCACTCCCCGCCGTCAACGGATTCGCCTACACCGCGGCCGATCATCCGTGGGTGAACCACGAACTACTCGCCGAGATCTCGATGGCCGCCGTCTTCAACGCCGGCGGTGCCGGCGGGCTGATCGCGTTCAAGGTCGGCCTCGGGCTCGCCACCCTTTTCTTGGTCTGGCGCGCGGCGTTCCATCGGACGCACAATCACGTCGCGAGCGGCATCGCGACCGCCGTCGTCGCCATCGCCATGACGCCGGGCTTCATGATCCGACCACAGATCTTCACCCTGCTCTTCCTCGCGGCGACGCTCGCCGAACTCGCCAAGGTCGACTATCGCCCACGAGGCATGGTCTGGGGGTTGCCCCTTCTCTTCGTCGTATGGATCAATACCCACGGCGGCGTGCTGGCGGGCCTCGGGCTCGCCGGCGTCGGCGTCGTCGCGGCGCTCGCGGGACGCTGGCGGAGCGGCGAGCGCCGACTGCCTGACGTAGTCACGAGCGGCCTGTTCCTCGCGACGCTCGCCTTGGCCTTGCTCCTGAACCCCTGGGGTGTCGGACTCCTGGACTTCCTCGCGACCGACGTCACGCCACAAGTGGCCATCACCGAGTGGGCGCCCGTCTCACTGACGGACGCCTCGTTCCCGATGTTCAAGGTGCTCCTGATCCTGGTCGCGGCATACTGCCTGCTCGGCCGGAACATTCGCCTTCCTGAAGCGGCCATCGCGGTCGCCGCGGGGATCGTCGCCATCATGCACCAACGCCACATCCCGTTGTTCGCGATCGCCGCGACGCCGATCATCGCGACCGCGGTCGCGCAGTGGTGGGACGCGCCGACACGAGAACCCTTGCGACGCTTGGCCTACGGCCTGTGCGCTGTGCTTGCCGTCGTGCAGCTCGGAATTGCCACAACCGCGGGCATCGCGGCCCGCGGCCAGATCTTCGTCAATCCATGGCACTACCCGGTGCAAGCTGTCCGGTTCCTCGCCCAGAACGACATCGCGGGCAACGTCGCCCTGCCCTTCCAGTGGGGCGAATACGCGATCTGGGCGCTCCCCTCAGGATCGCGTGTCGCCGTCGATGGTCGATTCACGACCGCCTATCCGCAGACGCTGCTGAGCTCCGTCTGGCGCTTCATGAGCGGAGAGCCACAGTGGGATACCCTCCTGACCGACTATCCGACCGACATCGTCATCAGCGACCGCAATCACGCGCCGGCGACGCTCCTGCGCGATCATGAGGAATGGGAGTACGTCTACTCCGATCCAGTCAGCGTGGTGTTCATCCGGCATGTAGACTCGCAGGCGGACACGCTCGCGCGCTTCCACGGCGGCTCGCTACGCTACGACAACAGCCCGCTCGATACGTCGTTCCCTGGCCCGTACCAGGGAAACACCGACGCCGAAGCCCCGTTCGTGCCCACGGCGGACTGCCGACTCACGGCGGACACCCCCCCTGGCGCAGAGCGCCCAGACTTCTGCTAAAGTTGGACTTACGATGGACGTGACGGCGATCACGACGGTCTTCGTATTCGGAACGATCGTTGGTAGCTTTCTGAACGTATGCATTGCCCGCCTGCCCGAAGGCCAGTCGGTGGTCGCGCCACGCTCGCGGTGCCCCGGCTGTAAGACGACCATCGCCTGGTACGACAACCTCCCGGTGCTCAGCTATGTCGCGCTCGGTGGACACTGCCGGGCCTGCGGCATCGACATCTCGGCGGTCTATCCAATGGTGGAGGTCGTCACTGGCGCTCTCGCGGTGGCCTTGTGGATGGAACTCGGGCCGACGCTCGCCTTCGCCGGGTACTCCGTGTTCGCCGCCGCCCTGATCACGATTACTTTCATCGACCTCGACCACCAGATCATCCCCGACGTCATCTCGCTTCCGGGTATTGCCCTCGGCCTGGCGTTCTCGTTGGTCTCGCCACTCGTAACGCCGCTGGACTCGCTGTTCGGGGTTCTCGCCGGGGGAGGCTCCCTCCTCGCCGTCGCCTGGAGCTATCGCCTCATCCGCGGCCAGGACGGCATGGGAGGCGGAGACATCAAGCTCCTGGCAATGATCGGCGCCTTCCTGGGGTGGCAGAGCATTTTCGTCACCGTCATGGCCGCGTCGATCGTCGGCTCGGTCATCGGCCTGGCAACGATGCTCTACCGTCGCGCCGACACCCGCCTCGCCATCCCCTTTGGTCCGTTCCTCGCGGGCGGGGCGCTGATTCATCTGTTCTTCGGCGAGCAGATCCTCCGTTTCTACTTCCCCTAACGGGAACGTCACCTCGACCGCGTCGGGAATGCCCCGATACGCGCGCTGCCCGGACCCCAGGCAACGCCCGCCGTCGGAGCTGCCACACGCGCGTAGGGTGATGCTCTGCGCCGGTCGCGCCGGAACGTGAGCCGGCGCGAGACGCCGGGTACTCGTAGGGCTGCGGGGCTCGCGGCTAGCGAGTAGGCAGAGTGCATCTCGATGCGTGGGGGACGACGATGGTGTTCCGGGGTTACGATGGTGGAGTTGCTGGTCGTCATGGGTCTGGCGGGAATCGTTGCCGGCGGCTCGGTGCTGATCGCCCCTCGAATCGATGGGGCGATACGACTCGAGACAGCCGTGCATCTCCTTGCAGCGGACCTCCGCCAGGCACGAACGTTGGCCGTCGCCTCGGCGCGCCGGATACGTCTCGTACTCCGCGAGGGAGGGGTCGGCTACGTGCGGCAGGCGTCCGAGGGGAGCGCCTACCTGATCGACCAGACGCGCCTCCTGCCGGTGGGCGTCGCGATCGCCCGCGTCGGCTCCGGAGGTACGCTCACGTTCTCGCCGCTCGGCAATGGAGAGAACGCGACGATCGTTCTCGAGCATCGCTCCGGAATTCAGCGGGCGCTCGTCATCAATCAACGCGGCCGCATACGCATCGGCAAGTAGACGTCAGCCACGCGAGCGGAATGACGCGGTCTCGGGAGCGAGGACACGCCCTCATCGAGGTCCTCGCGGCGCTGATCCTCTTCGCGCTAGCCGGCGCGGTCGTGGCCAGCGCTGCCACGACCAATCTTCGAAGCCTGCGCGCGGCGGAGGTACGGGGACGGCTGGTGGCGCTGGCGGCCCGCGAGCTCTCGCGGCTCCAGGTCCTGGCGGAGCCAGGTACACGCACTCAGCCCCTTGCGGACGACGCGATCAGCGGAACCATCACGGGAGAGACCATCGTCAACGAGGAGGCAACGCTGGCGACACATACGGCGACGGTCGCGACCGTGCCGCCCGGTCCGCGGGTGCGTCTGGTCACGCGGACGCGTCTGCCATGGTAGCGGCGGAGCGGCAGCTGGGAGGCCAGGCCCTGACGACGGGCGCGGTCCCGACGACGGGCGCGGTTAGCCACCGCGTCGCACGGTGCCGACGGCGGGCGGTGCCTCTTTCGGGCCTGACCTTGGTCGAACTGCTGATCGGGCTCGCCATGACGTCGATCATGCTCGGCGCCCTGACCTCCTTGGTCACGGTGACCCTCGGAACCTGGCGGCGGTCGATCGCGGCCGCCGAAGCAGCGGACGAGGCCCTCGCCGCCCTCGACCAAATCACACGAGACATCAGGGTGGCCGGCTACGACCCTCGCCAGCAGGGCCTCCCCGGCCTCGTCAAGGCCACCACGCGCCGTATCGCGATGGCAGCCGATCTCGACGCCGACGGCCGCGTCGATTCCCGCTCGAAGGAACTGATCGCGTACCGACGATCGCGTCGGGGTGATCTCGTGCGCGTCGTCGGACGGCAGGCGATGCCTCTGCTCTCGGGGCTCGCCGTAGACGGGCTCGAATTCACGTACCGCGACGACCAAGCGCGACGGGTCGATCCCAGAAGACACGGCGCCCAGAACAAGATCAGCCTGGTCGGGGTCACGCTCGCCACCCGCGCAGCCCTGGATGGCAGCCAGGATCGCGCAGCAACCCGTGTCACGGGAGGAGCGCGGATCCTGAGTCGCCAACCATGAGGGCCGAACGCGCCGCGCACGGCCGAGACAACACGAATGGAAGCGCGTTGGTCGCGGCGATACTCGCGCTCGCGCTCGGCGGCGCCGTCGCGACCGCGCTCTCCGAAGTCGCACGCCTGTCGGTGGTCCGGGGCCGCCTGCAGGAACAGGGGATACGGGCATGGTTCCTGGCAGAGGCGGGACTGGCTGAGGCCGTGGCGGCGATCCCCCCCGGAAGGAGCTTTGACGCCGCCCTCGCCGTGCCGGCTCGATCCGGCGGCGCGGCGCCGTGGACCTGGACCGGCACCTTCAGCGACGATACCGATGACATGCCGAACGACCGAGCGACCGACACCAACGAGCGGGTAATCCTCGCTGTCGAGGCCTCCGGGCCAGCACCGGTGCGGCGCCGCCTCTCAGCCGTAGTTGGCCGTGAACCCGAGCCTTTTCTTCCGGGAACCGCCACACTAGGCGGCGGAGTCAGAGAATTGGCTCGAGATTTTCTCCTAGATGGCCGAGACTTCGACATGGACAGTCGCTGCACACGTGCCGGGGACGGCCCCCCCCGCGCCGGTCTCGCGCTAATCAATGAGGCACCGCTCTCCCTCATCGATCCGGCGCAGGTCGTGGGCGGCACCCGGCGAACAGGCCTCGTCCCAGACCTCACCACGCTAGCGCACGACCCGACGGCAACCCCGCACGCTGCCGGGGCTCTGACGGGGCCCCTGGGCCACCACGACGCGCCACGCTTTACGGTCGTCCACGGCGATGCCGTCGCGGCGAGTCCGATCAGCGGCGCCGGCCTGTTGTACGTCGACGGGCGTCTCTCGATCCGCCGAGCGCTCGATTTCACAGGCGTCCTGGCGGCCGCCGAGGGCATCGAGGTAACCGCCGAAGGATCGCTCACCGTGTGCGGGGCCATCTGGGCTGGGGGCGACCCAGCCCTCGCCGTTCGGGGCCGAGGGGCACTGCGACGTAGCGCCGAAGCGATCCGCACGGCGCACCGGCTCTCTCCCCTGCCGGCGCGTGCGAAGGTCCATGCGACCCGGGAGCTATTTGGAGGAATCGATGGCTGAGAAGATTCTCGTAGTGGACGACAACGAGGACGTACGGCGCATCACTGGCAAGATCCTGAGCGCCCGGGGTTTCGAGGTCCTGACCGCATCCGACGGCGTCCAAGCACTCGAGGTCGCCCAGACCGCGCTACCACATTGCATCCTTCTCGACGTCATGATGCCGCAGATGAGCGGGCTCGATGTACTGAGCGGGCTCAGGAACGACCCCCGAACTCAGCGCATCCCGGTCATTCTGATCACGGCTCGTGTTCGCGACGAGGACGTGCTCGAAGGCTACAAGGAAGGGGCCGACTACTACATCACGAAACCCTTCTCCGCCGACCAACTCGTGTACGGCGTGCGGCTGGTGCTCGGCCAGCGGGCCGAGCCCGCAACCGAAGCCCCACCCGCCGAGGAGTAGCGGCCTCCTTCACCTGGACCATCCGCTCCGCGCAGGCTAGATTCCGCTCCCGGAGTCATTGCGGTGGGTCGCGGACTACTGATCAGCTTCGAAGGCATTGACGGCGCGGGCAAGAGCACGCAAGCGCGAGCGCTCGCGGACGACTTGAGCGCGCGCGGACTCCCCGTCGTCACAACCTACGAACCCGGCGCGACAAGGCTCGGCGCGGCGCTGCGGCCGATTCTCCTGTCGGGGGATCTGCCGCTGGGTGCCGACGCGGAGCTACTGCTCTTCCTCGCCGATCGCGCAGACCATGTCGCACAGGTCATCGAGCCGGCGCTCACCGCGGGCCACATCGTCCTGTGCGATCGCTTCGTCGACTCGACGCTGGCGTACCAGGGCTACGGAAGAAGGGCCGAACTCGACCGCCTCGTACGTTGGAATGCCGAATGCTCCGGCGGACTCCTCCCCGACCTCACCCTGCTGCTCGACTGCCCCGTCGGCGAGGGCGCGCGACGCCGGCAACGCGCGGCCGATCGGTACCAGTCCCGCGATGTCGACTACCACGAGCGCGTACGCGACGGATTCCTCAGGTTAGCCGCCGCGGAACCCGATCGTATCCATGTCCTCGACTCCTCTGTCGGCCTCGCGGCGCTCACGGCCACCGTGACCGACACGGTCGTCTCCTGGTTGGTGGCCCGTGGCCACGAGATTCGAGGCTGACGTGGCAGCACGCAAGAGCAACCCGAGGCCCCCGACGACCAACGCGCCTCCAGCACCACCCCTGCGGTTCGGGGAGATTCGTGGACACGACGAGCCGATCGCGTTTCTGCGCCGCGCGTGGAAAGGCGGGCGACTCGCGCACGCGTACTTCTTCACAGGGCCCGCCGGTATCGGCAAGCTCGCCACGGCGCGCGCACTCGCACTCGGCACGCACTGCATCGACGCACCGTTCGAGGCCTGCGGGCGCTGCGAGTCATGCCGTACGATCGCAGTGGGAACACATGCCGACGTGCGCGTCGTCCTCGGGCCGCTCAAGGACAAGCGCGACATCTCGATCGAGCAAGTCCGGAGCTTCCAACGGGAGCTCGGATTCCGCTCTTTGTCAGACCATCCGAAGGTCGGCATCATCAACGATGCGCACCTGCTGACCAACCAGGCGCAGAACGCCCTTCTGAAAATGCTGGAGGAGCCATCCGGCGATAGCCTGCTGATCCTCGTCGGCGTCAATGCGGCCACTCTGACGCCGACAATCCTCTCGCGCTGCCAACGCGTTCGCTTCGGCCCGATACCGTCGGACGATGTCGCCGCCATCCTCGAAGCCCACGGCCACAAGCGCGCCGAGGCCACCGCCCTCGCGGCCTACGCCGACGGCAGCCCCGGACGCGCCCTGACGCTCGATCGGGAGTTTTTCACGACGGGACGCCCCGCGATCCTGCAACGACTGGCATCGCTGCGGGGCGCGGGGTTCAAGCAACTGGCCGACGTTGCCCAAGAGCTGGCCACAGGAGACCAGGAACTCGGTCTCGTCATGGCTGTGATCGCCTCCTGGTACCGCGACGGCCTGCGTCGCCAGCTGCTCGGCGCGGACGAGCCCATCCAAAACGCCGACCTCGCCGACGCGCTCCCGAGCATCGACGTCGACAGCAGTCTTCGCAATCTCGAGACGACTTATGCTACGATGATTGCCTTGCGTCAGAATGCGAACCGCAATCTTGCACTCACCAAGCTGCTGCTGACGCTCGCGCGCTGAGGCAAAGCCCGCCTCGTCGAACAACGTGCCGACTGACGACACAGCCGCTCCGGGACGCGTCTACATCACGACGCCGCTCTATTACGTCAATGCCGAGCCTCATCTCGGATCGGCGTACACAATCATCATCTGCGACATGATGGCCCGCTACTACCGACAGCGCGGCTACGACACTTTCTTTCTGACCGGCACCGACGAGCATGGCGACAAGATCGCACAGGCCGCGGAGGCCGCCGGTGAGGAGCCGCAACAGTACGCCGACCGAATCAGCGCGGCGTTCCGCGACACGTGGGAGCAAAGCGGCCTCACCTACGACCGCTTCATCCGCACGACCGATGCCGACCATGTGCGAACGGTCCGCGAGGTCTTGACCCGCGTCCACGCCGCCGGCGACATCTACTTCGGCAGCTACGGCGGGCACTACTGCACTGGCTGCGAACGCTTCTACACCGAAAAGGAGCTCACCGGCGGCACCTGCCCCGATCACCGCACCGTGCCCGAGTGGATCGAGGAAGAGAACTACTTCTTCAAGATGGGCAAGTACCAAGAGCGACTCCTGGCGGAGATCGAGTCACGGCCCGACATGATTCGCCCGGAACGCTACCGGAACGAGGTGCTCGCGATGCTGCGCGAACCCCTCGAAGACCTCTGCATCTCGCGCCCGAAGAGCCGGCTCACGTGGGGTATCGAGCTCCCCTTCGACGAAAATTTCGTCACCTATGTCTGGTTCGACGCTCTCATCAACTATGTCACCGCGGTCAAAGAATTGGGCGAGGAGCGCTTCGAGGCCCTCTGGCCGACGGCAAACCATTTCATCGCCAAGGACATCCTGAAGCCGCACGCCATCTTCTGGCCGACAATGCTGATGGCAGCAGGCCTTCCGTCCTATCAACACCTGAACGTCCACGGATATTGGACCGTCGACGGCGCGAAGATGTCCAAGAGCCTGGGCAATGTCGTACGCCCGCTCGACATGCGCGATCGCTACGGCATGGACTCCTTCCGGTACATGCTTTTGCGCGAGAGCGTCTTCGGTCTCGACGCGGACTTCCGTGAGGAGGCGCTGATCACACGCGTCAACGCGGATCTCGCCAACAATGTCGGCAACCTCGTGAGCCGCACGCTTTCTATGCAACAGAAGTACTTTCAGGGGGAGGTACAGCCCCGCCTCGACACCCGGCCCGAGGACGCCGCCCTCGAGCAGGCTTTCGCCGACGCCGCGCGCGCGGTCGACGTGCACATCGCTGGTCTCATGCCATCACGGGCACTCGAGGCGATCTGGCGGGCTGCCGACCATGCCAACAAATACATCGTCGAGACGGCACCGTTCACGCTCGCGAAGGACCCTGCATCCCGACCGCGTGTCGGAACGATCCTCCACAATCTCGTCGAGGTCCTCCGGGCCATCGCCCAGCTGACGCTCCCTTTCATTCCGGAGAGCGCGGACCGGATCGCGGCCATGCTGAATCTCCCAGACGACGGGCTCCGGCTGCCCAGCGCGCCGTGGGGCGATGCCTTCGCGGCGGGGCATCGGGTGGAGAAACCCACAACCCTGTTCCCCCGCATCGAGACCTGAGCCTGTGGCCCGCGAGGGCGACAAGCCCCAATCCGACGTCGTTGACCGGCGCATCCTCGCAACGGTACCGGTACCCGACCCGCTCGTTCCTCTGATCGACTCGCACTGCCACCTCGACCAGCCGGCCTACGCCTCCGATCGCCACGCCGCGATCGCGCGTGCGCGCGCCTGCGGCGTGGGCCGCATGGTGACGGTCGGGGCAGGAGGCACACTGACGAGCAATCGAGCCGCCGTCGCACTTGCCGAAGCCGACGACGATATCTTCGCCGCCGTGGCCGTGCACCCACACGACGCGAGCGAGATCACCGATGAGACGTATCCAGACCTCCGACTGCTCTGGGAGCACCCGAAAGTCGTGGCCGTCGGTGAGACCGGCCTCGACTACTACTACAACCATTCGACACCGGACGTGCAGCGCCACCACCTCCGATGCTTCGTGCGCGAGGCCGGGCGCGCGAACCTCCCGCTGGTGATTCATTGTCGGGACGCGTTCGACGACCTTCTCCCGATCCTGCGCGAGGAAGATGCCGCCGCAATCGGCGGTGTCCTGCATTGCTTCAGCGGCACACAGGCTGAGGCCGACGCATGCCTCGCACTCGGCTTCTACCTGTCGTTCTCTGGCATCGTCACTTTCAAGACTGCGGCCGTGTTGCGAAGCGTCGCCCAACACACACCGCCGGACCGACTGCTCATCGAGACGGACGCGCCCTTCCTCGCCCCGACACCGTACCGTGGCAAGCGCAACGAGCCCGCGCTACTTCGTCAGGTGGCAGAAGAGATTGCGCAGGCGACTGGACGAGAGCTCGCCGAAGTTGCCCGCCTCACGAGCGAGAACGCCTGCCGCCTGTTCCGTCTTCCGCCGGCCCAACAGCGCAGCTGACACGGCGATCAGAACTCCTCGTCGTCGTCCGGGGCGCTACTCCGATAGTCGTTCGGTTGGGCCGTCATGAGCGCCCAGAGCACGGCGCCGACCATGAACGCGAGCGTCGTTTGCAACACGACGAACCCACCGATCTTCAGGTAGGCGAAGGCAGGCGAGACGTACCGAATGAGCCATCCGGCGCCCTCGTCCGCAAGTGCGGACGCGAAGGCGAGGCTCACGATCCATGCCTTCGCGCGATTCGCCAACGGCACGAAGAGGACGAGGTGGGTCATGGTAAGCACGAGGATGCCCATCGCGAACAAATGAAAGTGCGTGATCTCCAGCAGCACCTTGAAGCTTCGCGGCGGCAGGAACTCTCCCTCGCTCCCGAGATAGTGCCGTACGACCGACGCCGGCGTGAGCCCCATATGGGAAAAGTAGAGCAGGCCGTTGGTCAGCCAAAGCAGGCCGACAAACACGAGAAACCATACCAGCACCAATTGAAGGAGCTGGTTGTTCTTCCAATCAGTAGAGACGGTAAAGCGCACTCAGCCCTCGCCACCCGGCGCCCCGGGTCGGACTCGTTCCGCCGGGGGCTCTACCGCACCCGGGGTGTCAGCGCTCTCGGTGTCGAGCACGACCTCGTGAAAGATCGCCAACACCCGTCGCACGCCAGCGGTCAGTGCCACCGCGCTCAACGTGGCACCCGTGAGCCCCTGAATCCCGTGCCGAAGCGCGAGATCGTCATCGAGCTTCCGGTTGTCAAATTGGCCGACCCATTGCTCCGTGGGCATGTACTCCGCGGGCTCGTAGAAGGCCAGGATCTCGACACGGCGAACCGTACCGTCGGGCGCGAGGCGCACCATGAAGGCCGCGGGTAGCGTCCGGACGACGGGGTGATCGATGATCGCATACCCGAGAATCTCCGTACCACGCCAGCCGACGAAAATCGTCCAGAGCTGCGACTCCAGCGCGGTGCCGGCCTGCCGCTCCACGCTGGCCTTCTGCGCCGCGGTCAAGAAGACCGCCCTCTCCTCGATCCGGTCGGCATCGGGGAACGCCTTCGCAAGGGCCTCGTCCTTGGCGAGCAGCACCTTGGCGCCGACGACGCTCGACATCATCACCGCGCCTATCGCACCGGCGACGGCGGCAAACCAGCGAGATCTCCGCACGACCAGCGTCCTCCTAGAAGATGAAGCCGGCGCCAATGTTCAGCTCGTCGGCGATGGCGTTCCGGCTACCATTCTGAAAGTTCCGATAGTCGAACTTCAGCACGACCTGCGGGTGCGGCTTGTACGAGAACCCGACGGTGTAGACCATGGGGTCGCGGCCGGGGACGCGCTCGAATCCGCTCGGCACCCGATCCTGCGTGTCGAAGATCTCGTACCGAAAAAACGGGGCCAGATACTGCGTGGTCCCCGGCAAAACCAACGGCAGCAGGTCGTACGCCACCTCCGCGTAGAAGCCGAACATCTTGCTGGCAACCGTGTCATCGAGGGCCGCGCTCAGCACGTCCGCATCGTCGAGGTCGACGAGCACACCGAGCATTCGGAACCAGAAGCCGCGCCACTCGACCTGCGTGTGGGCTTCCCACATGGTGAGGAACGCACTGGGCTTCTCGCCCCCGAAATCCTCGTTCTGCCCCGTATTGCCCATCCAGACCGAGGTGCCGATCGAGGTACCAACCCAGGGCGTGTAGTCGAGCCGAATGGCGCCGGCGACGTCGTCGAAGTCAGCGCGGTTGCCCTTCTGACGACCGCCGCGCACGCCCTTCGAGCTGAAGCCCTCGGCGCTCAAACTATTCATCAAGTATGCGCGATACTCCAAGCCCGGGAGGAGGGTTCCGAAGAAACCGACGCCACCTTCGCGCCATGTTGTCGGAATGATCTCGCGCTCCACCGACGGCCGAATGTTGCCGAAGAAGGTGGTTGGCTCGTGCAGCTCGTTCACGAAACCTACGGGCACCAAGAGGAGCCCGGCACGCACGTTCAATGGCTCCCACAGAAAGAAATCGAGCGCCGCGAACTCCACCGAGACGGAGCCGTCACCTGAGGTGACCGTCGAACTCGAGGTGGCGTGCTCGAACTCGATCTCCGTGTTCAAGAGAATACGGTCGCTGAACTTGTAGCCGGTGTAGAGAACGAAGCGCAGGAAATCGAACTGGTCGCTCTTGCCGCCCTCGTTCTTGACGAAATTCTGGTAGTTGAACTCACCGTAGCCACCGATCGAGAGACCACGATCGACCTGGTACACCTTCGACGCCGCGGGACCGAGCCCGTAGATGCTTTTGTACTCCTTGGCGTCGGGCAGAATGAGGCGACTCTTCAACCGCTCGACCTCGGTCGCAAGAATCCCGAGCTGCTCATCCTGCACCTGATCCTTCACGGGGGCGGCACCCACGGCAGTCGGAGCGACTGCTTCCGGCGCGGCGGCCTTGGCACGGGGAGGCGCCGCCGCTTCGTCGCGCTCAGGCGCCACAGCTTCGGACGCAGACGTCCCGCGCTCGGCCTCGAGGGTGCGCAGACGCTCGCGGAGATCCCGCATTTCCCGCTCCATCGCGTCCAGGCGTTCCTGGTAGGCACGAATCACCTGGTCGTCAGCCGCGTGCGCAGCCGACGCTGGCAACATCTGAAGAATCAAGCATCCGACAACGACGAGAACGACGGTTCGTGTAGGTGACATCTTGCCTCTCTGGTGGTTACCGCACTGGGCGGGTGAAATGCGCATCAGACGTTTGCCTGCCGATACCAGGCGCATGCCGGAGCGCCTTCGAGCTGCACATGCTGGTGTTCAGTGCCGGTCGTGAAGAGCGCCCCCACGCTCGGCATCTGCGCCAACACCGAGCGCGCCTCCTCCGGACCGAGCACGAGAAACGCCGTGGCCAGCGCGTCGGCGGTCGTCGCGTCGGGCGCCCACACTGTCACCGCACCACGCGTCAGCACTGGCTGACGCGTGCGAGGATCGTAGACGTGACTCGGCGCCCGCCATCCTTCCGCCGCGAAGTCACGGGCATAGTTGGCGGACGTTGCCACCGCATGATCCTCGGGGAGCTCCAACACGCCGAGTGAACGCTCCGGATGAGCCGGGTCGCGAACCGCGACCCGCCAACACCCGGTCGGTCCGCCGCCAAGAAAGGCGAGATTTCCTCCGAGATCGAGTCGTGCTTGCGTGACACCCTCGGCGCGCAATCGCTCGCGTGCTCGATCCAACGCAAACCCCTTCGCGACGCCGCCGAGGTCGACCGCCATTCCAGGAAGCTCGAAGCGGACGCTTCGGGAGCGCCGATCGAGTCGCAGGGCTGCGAATCCCACCGCGCCAGGACTCGAGCTGCCGAGATGGGCGAGCTCGCGATACCCCCCCCACGCCCGGAGCAACGGCAGCACCGTCACGTCGAAGGCGCCGTCGGTCATCGAACTCAGATCCTTGGCACGAGCCAGAATCCGGAAGAGATCCTCGCCCACACGCTCCGCGTGCCGCCCGGCGTGCGCATTCAGCCGCAACAACTCGCTCCCGGGCTGGTACAGGCTCATGGAGCGATCCACCGCGCGGATGGCGCCAAACGCCGCCTCGAACGATCGCTCCGGAACCGGGTTGCTGTCTCGGTCGACGAGGATGGCAATCCGCGCGACCGTCCCCATGACGTACTCGGCGCGCTCGACGACGGGTCCCCGGAGCGTGGCACCGCCCGCGCTCGATACGAGCCCGGCGCCCAGCACGAACACGAGTACGGCCAGGCGCAAAGAACGAGCGGAATGGCGGATTTGGAGTATCGGCATTGGTGGCTAATTGAAAATGAATTTCAATATCGACAGCATCTACGGGAGCGCTCGGCTCCTGTCAAGTCGGCCAGCGGGACGTTGACTGGCCGCGGCGCCTCTGGGATAGCCACGAGCCGTGCCTACCTTCACCCGCGTCGATCATTTGATCATCGCCGTCCGCGACCTGAACGCCGCCGCCGACGCCTACGGCCTTCTCCTCGGGCTCGCGCCCTCCTGGCGCGGCACGCACCCGGCACACGGGACCCAGAACGTCATCTTCGGGCTTTCCAACTGCTACCTCGAACTTCTGGCGCTCGGGCCAGGCCAAGCCACGAGTCCGGTGGCTCTGGCGCTCGAGGCCTACCTCGCACGAAAACCCGAGGGGCTGTTCGCTCTCGCCCTCGGCACCGAGGATGCCGCGGCTGCCTTTGCGCACATGCAGCGTGCCGGACTGACGCCAACGCCCGTCGTCGATGGGGATGCACGCGGCGATGACGGCGCCACGCGACGGTGGCGATCCTTCGCGCTGCCACGCGAGGTCGCGCGCGGGGTCAACGTCCTCGTGATCGAGCACACGAGCGCCGCACCGGCATTGTCCGAGCCGCTCCCAGGCTCGACGAGCAGCGTGACCGGCGTCGATCACGTCGTGCTCTTTTCGGACGATCTCGCGAGCGGGCTCGCGCTGTGGCGCGACACCTTCGCCATCGGGGAGCGTTGGCAGCGCGAGATCCCCGAACGTGGCACGCACAATGTTGGCCTCAAGGTCGGCGGTGTGACGATAGAACTCGTCGCCCCTCTCGCCAACAGCGCCGGCGAACGCGGGGAGCGCCTCTGGGGCGCCGCCTATGCCGTCCCGGACTGCGATGCCGCCGTCGAGCGCCTCCGGGCCGCCGCCGTCCCCGTCAGCGACGCGCGCAACGGCCTCGCCCCCCGCACCCGAATCGCCACCGTCAAGTGGACCGACCGAGTCCCAACCCTCCTCCTCCAACACCTCCCCAGACCGTAAGCGCCGCACCGCAGGAGCGGAGCTCCACCAGCCCAAGTCCCTCGAAAGGGCTGGAAACACGGCGCGACAACCACCGCCCGGAGCCAGGGTGCGTAGACACCCGATGCGGTGGTTTCGCCACGCTCCCCCGCGACCCCGCGCGTGCCCGCCGGAAGCGCCCCCGGACGCTTGCGGCCGTGGGGGGGGGGGGGGGGGGGGGGCGCCGCCCCCGCCCCGCGCGCCCCCCCCCGCCCCCAGCC
>JAJCZP010000261.1 GCA_029262315.1 Deltaproteobacteria bacterium
GTTGCCCGCCTCCAACGTCTCGGCCTGGAAGTGGAGGTGCGTCCCGCCGCCTGACTTACTTTCGAGCACGGCCGCTCCGCGGCCGCGCGCACGGGGGCACAATGTATTGACAAGGCGAACGCTCTCATGAAGCGTCCCCGCGATGAGCCGTTTCCATGAAATCGTGGCCGTGGTCGCGCGCCTGCGCGCACCGGACGGCTGTCCTTGGGACCGCGAGCAGACGCCCGCGAGCCTGCGCCCGTATCTGATCGAAGAAACCTACGAGGTCCTCGAGGCCCTCACCGGCGACGATCCGAAGGCAGTGTGCGACGAACTTGGCGATCTCCTCCTGCAAATCGTGCTACACGCGCAGATCGCGAGTGAAGCCGGCCAGTTTACGGTCGAGGACGTCATCGCGGGCATCGTCGCAAAAATGGTGCGCCGTCACCCGCACGTGTTCGCCGATGCCGTCGCGACCAGCGCCGAAGAGGTCAGCCAACAGTGGACGCGCATCAAACGCGAGGAACGACAGGCAGCGGCGTCAACCGGCCGCGCCTCCGCGCTCGACGGCCTGCCACGGGAACTTCCAGCACTCCACGCCGCAACCCGCACCGGAGAACGTGCGGCACGTGTCGGCTTCGATTGGTCGACCGCCAAGGGTGCGCTCGCGAAGGCTCGCGAGGAACTGAACGAACTCGAGGAGGCGCTCGCGTCCGGCGATCCAGCCCGAACCGAACACGAACTCGGCGATGCCCTGTTCGCGCTTGCGAGCGTCGGACGCCTCGCGAACCAGAATCCCGAAATGGCCCTGCGCACAGCCCTCACGAGATTCGGCGCGCGCTTCCGCCACGTAGAACACGCACTTCAGGCGCAAAATCGCGACATGGAGCAAGCGACCCCAGCCGAGTTGGATGCGCTCTGGGAAGCCGCCAAGAAGGCTGGCAACTAGACGCTGGGCTCCGACGTTCGTCGCCGTATCCGCGCCACGACCGCCCGCGCGTCGGCGCCCCCCACCACGAGCATGGCCAGCCCATACACCGCCGTACCCGCCACGATCATGGCCGCGAGCCAGAGAAGACGTGCGGCGAGCGGGGTGCTGCCGTCGAACCAGGCCACCTGGTCGCGGAACCACACGACGACGGGCACCATCGCCGCGGTAGCCACCCCTGTCCGGACGCAGAACACCAACCACGGACGCCAGACGAATCCTTGAATCTTGCGCCGGAGCGCGCCACAGAGCACCAGGAGATTGACCATCGCGGCGAGCGACGTGGCCAACGCCAGCCCCCCGTGGCGGAGGTCAACGACGCCAACGAGTTCCTGAGCGCCGTCGAGCAGTCGTCCAAGGATATGGCCACCGTCCGGCGACAACGGCCCGATGCACATCGCCGCGAAGACGACATTGGCGACGAAAGCCGTAGCGGCGGCAATGACCGGTGTCCGCGTGTCCTCGAGCGCATAGAAGGCCGGGACCAACACGCGGACGGCCGCCACCGACCAGAGGCCGATGGCGAAGAATCGGACCGAGATACTTGTTTGCGCCGCATCGAACGCCGTAAACTCGCCGCGAAGGAACAGCACGGAGACCACCGGGTCGGCCGTCAGCGCCAAGCCAACCGACGCCGGCAGCGCGATGCCGGTCATCACGCGTAGCGCGAAGCTCACGGTCTCACGAAACTCAGCGGGATCGCGCTTGGCGAGCGTGGCGAAACTCGGCAAGGCCGCCGTACTGAGCGCCACCGCGAACACGCCGAGCGGAAACTCGAACAGGCGCTCGCCATACCAAAGATAGGCAACACTGCCGGCGGGCAGGAGCGAGGCGAACATCGTGCTCACCATGACGTTGATCTGATAGACGGCCGATCCGAATAGCGTCGGCAAGAGCAGGAGACCAAGTCGCGAGACCGCGGGATGGCGGGGCTCCCACAGTGGACGAAGCGGAATACCGTGCCGCCGAAGCGCCGGGAGCTGCGACAGCAGCTGTGCGACCCCGCCGCACAGAACGCCAACCGCCAACCCGTACACGCCGATCCATGGGGTGAGAGCCAGCGCCACGACCACCATCGCGATATTCATCACGATCGGGGCATACGCGGGCGGACCAAAACTCCGTAGAGAGTTGAGAATGCCCATCGCCGCCGCAACCATCCCGATCAGGAACAGATACGGAAACACGATCCTGGCCAGGGAGATCGTCAGCTCGAGCTTCCCTGGGGTCGCCGCGAAACCCGGCGCGAACAGCGTCGCGACCGGCCCCGCCAGCAGAACACCCCCGACCGAGAGCAGCAGAAGCACGAGGGCCATCATCGTCGCCAGGACCCGGGCCGCCCGATCGGCCTCCGCCCGGGGGCCGGTGGTGAGATACCCGGTGTAGATTGGAATGAAGGCCGCCGTCGCCGCGCCCTCGGCGACGAACCGGCGAAAAAGGTTCGGAATTCGATAGGCGACGAAGAAGGCGTCGGCACCCGTCCCGGCGCCAAAAAGGTAGCCGACCACGACGTCCCGGGCGAGCCCGGTCACACGCGACACGACGGTCAGGCCGCTCACAACGGCGGCCGCCCGCGCGATTCTCCCCTTCTCGCTCATTGACCCCCGGCCGACCGACTGTTAAAAGCACGCCCACTGTGACCAAGCACCCATCGGCAGTAAAGCGCCACCGACAGAGCCTCAAGCGGAACGCGCGCAATCGCGCCATCCGGACTCGTCTGCGTAGCTTCGTCCGGGGCGTACGTGAGGCCGTCAGCGCCGGCGATGGCGCCGCCGCGGGCGAGCGACTCCTCACCACCACGCGCGCCATCGACAAGGCTGTCACCAAGGGCGTGCTGCACCGGAACACGGCTGCCCGCAAGATCTCGCGCCTGACCCTCGCCGTCCACAAGCTCAGCACCACCGCGTAGCAGCGGGGCTGGACGGCCGGAGCGTTCGCGCTCCCTGGCGGTCGATGGACCGATCAATGCGCGTGCGCCCGGCGTACGCGACCCGGAGTACACAGCCGGAGCACCCACTCCTCGAGAAGCGCCCTCGGATCGACGGCACCCCGCTTACTCGCGCGATCGATGTCGGCCAGCCGAAGCAAGGCACGACGCAGCTCCATCGGATGATAGGCGCGTACGCCACGGTCGAACCCGGCGCGCTGAAACGGGGCCACACCGACCGCGCGCGCGGCCTCGTCGACCCGACGACCACGCGCGACCAACTCGGCGCCGGCAAGGACGGGCTTCAGCACCGCGGCGATGGCGCCCACGACGGCGATCGGATGTGCCCCCTCGTCGAGGGTCTGGCCGAGTCGGCGCATGGCGCTCGCACCATCACGACCACAGAGCGCATCCGTAACCTCGAAGTTGCTGTGCTCGCGCCCGGCGGCACTGATACGTGTCACGTCCGCGACCGTGACCGTACGCTCGTCGGGCACGCCGGCTGCCAGCTTGTCGATCTCGCTGCTGAGCAGAAGCAAATCGCGGCCCACCCCCTCGATGAGCAAATCGCGCGCATCGGGATCGAGCCGACAGCCCCGCGCCTTGGCCAG
>JAJCZP010000262.1 GCA_029262315.1 Deltaproteobacteria bacterium
CGTCCTGGTGGGGTGCGCCGTCCGCCTGCCTGGGCGGGGCCCCCGCCGCCCGCGCCCCCCCGGCGATGCTGCGAACGTCACCCCCGAATCGACGCTACTCGACGATCGCGGGCGGGCAGGCCTTGTCGTGGAGCCTGCCAAGATCGATGCGGCGGTGCGCTCGACAACTACATAGGTAGCGACGTCCGCCCTGTCAGCTTCGGCTGGCACTTCGCCGCGAACATCTCGAGGCTCTTCCACGCGATATCAGGGGGGATGCCGCCGCACAGCGGATTGAACGTAAGCGATCCCAACTCCGACACGGTCGCCGCAACAGCCAAGATCTCGTCTGGCGTGCCCACGAGGATCTGCTTGCTCTTCTTGAGATCCGCAATGTTCTCGGCGCGGACGAGCGGGAGCGAGCGTTGGCCCGACGGCTGCCGCTCGGCGTACGTCTGCGCTTCGTAGAGAAGATACGGCGCGATCTCGGCCCACGATTTCTCGGGGTCGTCCGTGCAGTGCACAAAGGTCGGACCCGACGGCGACAAGACCATGCCTCCGGTGAAGCCGGTCTTGGCGGCCTCGTCGTCGTACCAGACCTGCAGCTGCGGATCATCGTGCATCGGCAGCATCGGCAGCCGCAAGCGGGCAGCGCGACGCGCCGCGACCTCCGAACCGCCACCAATCAGAAATACCGGATGCGGCTTCGTCGCCGGCACTGGATGGACGACGATCTCCCGCCCGCGCCATTCGAACGGCTCGCCCGTCCACGCCTTCAGCATGACCTCGACGTACTCCTCGAGGAGACGGCCACGCCCCTTAAGCGGCACGTCGGCCATCGCGAACTCGGACTCCCAATAGCCCGCACCGACAACGACCCACAGACGCCCGGGCGCGACATTGTCGAGCACCGCGATCTGCTCGGCCAACCGCACGGGATCGTGGAGCGGAATGATCGCCGCGCTCACCAACACGCGCGCGCTCTTGGTTGCCGCCAGCAGTACGCCGGCCATCGTGATCGGCGCCGGCAGCCAACCATCGTCGATACCATGGTGCTCCGGTACGGCGAGGACGTCCCACCCCTGTCGATCAGCCCAGCGACACTGCTCGATGGCCGCGGCGTACATGTCAGGAATGGACGTCGGGCCGAAAGCCGGCGCGCGAAAATCGTGACGCATGACGAGAAGAGCCATTGCCGCGGTCATTCCATGCGGCCAAGGCCCGGTCAACTCGCCATCACCCGAGCTGCCACCGCCCTACGCTCGGCTGCGGCGAGCTTCGGATGGTTCACCGCGAGACCAAACGCGTGTTTGCCTATTCTGGGAAGCTTGTTATGACGTCCGTGGCCTCACCACCGGACGATCTACGGCTCCACACCGGTCGCTGAGCCCACCGTCACCTCCCGTGAGCAAGCGCATGACCACCAATGACGTCGTCGGCGAGTTGCGCGACGGCATGACGATCGGCATCGGCGGCTGGGGTGCGCGCCGGAAGCCGATGGCGTTGGTCCGCGCACTCGCGCGCTCATCGCTGAAGGACTTGACCATCGTCTCGTACGGCGGTCCCGACGTCGGCATGCTGTGCGCGGCAGGCAAGGTACACAAGCTCATCTTCGGCTTCGTCTCGCTCGATCTCATTCCGCTCGACCCGCACTTTCGCGCGGTACGCCAAGCCGGAGCGATCAAGATCATGGAACTCGACGAAGGCATGCTGCAATGGGGGTTGAAGGCGGCCATGATCCGGCTGCCGTTTCTTCCCACGCGTGCCGGACTCGCGACCGACGTCCAGCAGCTGAACCCGGAGATCAAGACGATCCGCTCGCCCTACGGCTCAGAGTCCCTGCTCGCGATGCCGGCGCTCGAACTCGACGCGGCACTGGTCCACGTCGACCACGCCGACGAGCGCGGCAACGGCCAGATACTGGGCGACGATCCGTTCTTCGACGACCTCTACTGCGGCGCCGCCAAGCGCCGCTACGTGAGCTGCGAACGCATCGTCCCGACAGCAGAGCTGACGACGCTCGGCTGCATCCACACGCTGGCCCTGAATCGCACGCTGGTCGACGCTGTCATCGAAGCGCCGCTCGGTGCCCATCCGACGATGTGTACCCCGAAATACGGCATCGATCTCGAGCATCTGAAGACGTACGCAGGCGCGACCGGCGACGGGTGGGCGGCGTACCAGCAGCAGTTCGTCGACGTCGATCACGCACAGTACATCGAGGCAATCGGTGGCCGCGCCAAGATCGAGAGCATTCCCCCCACGGTATTTTGATGGCCGACGACTACACCCTCGCCGATCTTTGCATCGTCGCCTGCGCCGAAGCCTGGCGCGACGACGGCGACATCCTGGCTTCGGGCATGGGACTCGTCCCACGTCTCGCCGCCGGACTCGCGCGTCTGACGTTCAGCCCGGGACTCCTGATGAACGACGGCGAGTGCCGGCTGGCCGCGGAACCCATTCCCGTTGGCCCCCGCGCCCCTGGATACGAACCGCAGATCGAAGGCTGGCTACCTTTTCGGCGGGTGTTCGAGCTGCTGTGGAGCGGCCGGCGTCACGCGATGACGATCCCGACGCAAATCGATCGCTTCGGCAACATCAACATCAGCTTCATCGGCGACGCCGACAAGCCGAAGGTCCAACTCCTCGGGGTGCGTGGCATTCCAGGGAACACCATCAATCATCCGTGTAGCTACTTCGTTCCGAATCACGGCCCACGATCGTTCGTACACGAGGTCGACATGGTGTCCGGCTGCGGATACGACCCGGGCCGCTGGGCACCGAGCGTACGCCGTGACTTCCACGAGCTGCGCCTGCTCGTGACCAACCTCGCGGTCCTCGACTTTCAGGGGCCGGACCACCAGATACGAGTGCGCTCGCTGCACCCGGGTGTCGCGCTCGATCAGGTCCGGGAGCAGACGAGCTTTCCGCTTGCCAGCGTCGACGACCTCGGCGAAACGCCGACCCCAACCGCCGAGCAGCTCCGCATCATCCGTGAGGTCCTCGATCCGAAGAACCTCCGCGCGAGCGTCTTCAAGTCGTGAGCGCTGCCCTCCGCACCCCACTCTGCGACATCCTCGGCATTCGCCACCCGATCATTCAAACCGCGATGGGTTGGGTTGCGACCCCAGAGCTCACGGCCGCGACCTGCAATGCCGGCGGCATCGGATTCCTGGCATGCGCGACGCTCCGCCCCGACGAAGCCGAGCGCGCGATGACGCGGGTGAAGGAGCTCACGGACCAGCCCTTTGGCGTGAACTTCCTGATGGAGCAGCCAGGCGCGGCCGAGATCGCCGAGGCGATCATCCGCCACGGCGCCAAGGCTGCGAGCTACAGCCGCTCCCCGAGCAAGGCGTTCGTCGAGCGCTTCAAGGCAGCCGGGATCGTCTGCATCCCAACTGTCGGTGCCGCACGGCACGCGGAGAAGGCGGTACAGCTCGGTGCCGACGTCATCGTCTGCCAGGGCGGAGAAGGCGGCGGGCACACCGGCTCGGTACCAACGTCGCTCCTGCTCCCGCAGGTGCTCGATACCGTCGACGTGCCGGTCGTGGCCGCGGGCGGCTTCCACGACGGCCGGGGCCTGGCGGCCGCGCTCGCATACGGTGCGGCCGGTATCGCAATGGGCACGCGCTTCCTCCTCACCGCCGAAAGCCCGGTTCCGCACGAAACGCTGAAGCGTTATCTCGCGGCGTCGGTCACCGATACCAAGATCAGCACCGCGATCGACGGCCTGCCGCATCGGGTCGTGGTGAACGAGATGCTGCGGCGGCTGGAGTCCGGCACCGCGCTCGGGCGCCTCGTCCGCGCGCTGCAGAGCGGCCTCGCCTATCGCAAGATGACGGGCGCTTCCATTCCCGTGCTGTTGCGCGCCGCGCTCACTATGCAGAAAAACGACCGCCTCACCCGCACCCAGGCGCTCATGCAGGCCAACTCTCCGATTCTCATCCGACGTGCGATGGTGGAGGGCCACCCCGCGGAGGGCGTACTCCCGAGCGGACAAGTCACGGGTGTCATTGAGGATCTCCCGACCTGCGCGGCCCTGATCGCGCGCATCGTCGAAGAAGCCGAGCGCCGACTCGAGGCGCTCGCCACGCGAGGAACTGCCAGTGCCAACTAAAATCACGATCGAGAACCACGTCGCCGAGGTCCTGCTCGACCATCCACCCGTCAACGCGTTCGACAGCGCCGGATGGCTGCAACTTGCCAAAGACATCCGCGCGCTCGGCGAGAACGACGACGCGCACGTCGTCTTGATCCACGCCGCCGGGAAAGGCTTCTGCGCCGGGGTCGACATCAAGGAACTCGCGAAAGACTCGACGCTCATCACCCGCGTGAACAAGGGCTGCTACGACACCTTCGCCGCGATTCACGACTGCGAAGTGCCGGTCATCTCCGCCGCGCACGGATTCGTGCTTGGTGGCGGCATCGGCATCGTCGGCTCCTCGGACATCATCCTCGCCTCCGACGACGCCACCTTCGGCCTTCCCGAGATCGACCGCGGCGCGCTCGGCGCGGCTTCGCACTTGCTCCGGATGTTCCCCATCCAGAAAGTGCGCAAGATGCTCTACAGCGGCGAGCCGATCACGGCCGCCGAAGCATACCGTCTCGGCGCCCTCGAATCGGTCGTACCGCGCGCCGAACTCCTCCCGACCGCACGGAAGCTCGCCGCGACGATTGCCAGCAAGAGCCCACGCGCCATGAAGCTCGCGAAAGAGTCCCTGAACGGCATCGAGCTTCTCGACATCAAGACGAGCTACCGCTTCGAGCAAGGCTTCACCCTCGAGCTCTACACCTCACGCGACTCGCAGGAAGCCCGCGACGCCGTCGTAGAGAAGCGCGACGCGAAGTTCGGCAACAAGCCGAAAGGATAGGTTCGCCGCGTGAGGGCACTCGCGCGTTCACCGCATCACCCCTGGCAGCGGGCACCACGGAGACGTCCTCGCGGCGGTTCCCACCATCGGGCCCGACGAAGCGACGACTGGATCATCAAAGTCGAGTAGCGCCCAGGGCCGATATGCGACACTGTGAGTTCGACGGTGCGATCGTCACGCGATGATCCACGAACCGGTCGAAGCAAGCGGGGAGGTTCTACATGGAGGGCTCGAAGCGGAAAGCGCGGGGCGCACTCGCAATGCTCCTCACCTGCCTCACGGCAACCAGCGCGTTCGGCGAGCCCGCGAGTGGCTTCGATCAGTGGCTCTACCCCGAACATCTCCGCACCGAAGACGCCCGAGAAGACACCTCGACCGGAGAGGTGACGGCCCGCACCCTACTGAGACACTCGAACTTGGCCAACGGCATCGTCTGGTTGGGCGCGGCCGCGGCCGTGAACTTGGCGGGGAGCCCACCAAGCAGCCCCAACTGGGAGGGCGGCATTCTCCTCGACGACGATCTCCGCGATGTACTTCGGAGTGGATCAGCAGGCGATCGCGAACTGGCTGACGACATCAGCACCGGATTGCTGGTGACGACGATCGCAGCGCCGCTGCTTCTCGATGCGGTCCTCAAGAAGGGCTGGTACGATGACGACCAGGTCACTGCCGGTCTCATGGCCGAGCGTTGGCTCGAGGCCACAGCACTCACCGTCTTTACCACCGAGCTCACGAAAATCATCGTCGGACGAGAGCGCCCTTTCAACGACAAGTGCGACGGCTCCCCCCCGAGTGACGCCGACTGCGACAAGAGCAGCCGGCGGGAGAGCTTCTTCAGCGGACACTCCTCGGTCGCCGCGACCGGTGCCGGCCTGCTCTGCGCCAATGCGCTCAAGCGCCAGCTCTGGGGTGACACTGCGTACGGTCTGATCTCGTGCGGTCTCGGGATTTCGACCGCGGCAGCGACCGGTATTCTTCGAATCGCCGCCGACAAGCACTGGTCGACGGATGTCGTCGTCGGTTGGGCCGTCGGCGGCCTCGTCGGCTACTTCGACGTCCCGGGTCCGTTCGATCTCCTCACCTTCACGATCGACGACAAGCGGGGCGGAAGCCTCGCACAGGGATCCGTCCTGCCGACGGTAGGACGCGATTCGATCGGCCTTCGGCTGGCCATGCGCTTCTGAGGGCGTTCGGCACGGCGAACCCTACGCGCTCCGCGATACGCGCCTCGACGCAGGAACATCCCGTCCCGGTCGCCCCGCAAGACGCTGGCGGATCGCTTCCAACCAAACGACTGTTTGCCTATTGCTGGCAGCTTGTTATGAGTTCCTGGGCCGCCCCGCGTGGGTACTCGAAGCATGCGGGCGCCCGGCCTCCGAGTACCCCCAATGGATCTGACGTTTACCCCTGAAGAGGACGCGTTCCGCCGCGAGGCGCGTGGCTGGCTCGAAGCGCACGTTCCGGCGAAGCCGCTGCCGTCGATGGACACCGCCGAGGGCTTTGCCGCCCACCGCGCATGGGAACGCACCCTGAACGACGGACGGTGGGCGATGGTCTCGTGGCCGGAAGCGTACGGCGGCCGCGGGGTGAACCTCATCGAGTGGCTGATCTTCGAGGAGGAGTACTTCCGGGCTGGCGCACCTGGGCGCGTCAACCAGAACGGCATCTTTCTCCTTGGCCCGACGCTCATGGACTACGGCACCGACGCGCAGAAAGCGCGCCATCTGCCGCGCATGGCCGCGGGCGAAGATGTGTGGGCGCAGGGATGGTCCGAGCCAAACGCCGGCAGCGACATGGCCGCGATCCGCGCAACCGCGCGACTCGACGGCGATCACTACGTCCTGAACGGCCAGAAGACCTGGTGCTCACGCGCCGTGTTCGCCGATTGGATCTTCTGCATCTTTCGCACCGATCCCGAGTCGCAGCGACACCGCGGCTTGACCTTCATCCTGGTGCCGCTTGATGCCGAGGGCGTGAAGGTACGCCCGATCGCGCAGCTCGACGGCGAGACCGGCTTCGCCGAGGTGTTCTTCGACGATGTCCACGTTCCAGTCGAGAACCGGCTCGGCGATGAAGGCGCGGGCTGGCGGGTGGCCATGGCGACGGCCGGCTTCGAACGCGGCCTGATGCTCAGAAGCCCTGCCCGCTTCCAATCCACGGCTGCTCGGCTGGTGGCCTTATATAAGGATGAGGCGGAACAGGCGGATCCTGCCCTCCGAGACGCCGTCGTGCGGGCATGGATGGACGCCGAGGCCTATTGCCTGAACACCTATCGCACGGTGTCACGCCTCATGTCGGGCGGCTCGATCGGCGCCGAGGCCAGCCTCAATAAGATCTTCTGGTCCGAGCTCGACGTGCACATGCACGAGACAGCACTCAGCCTCCTCGAAGCCCGTGGCCAGTTGCTGCCGCACGCACCGGATGCTGGAAACGTCGGTCGCTGGCTCGACGGCTATCTCTTCTCCCTCGCCGGCCCGATCTACGCCGGCACCAACGAGATCCAACGGAACGTCATTGCCGAGCGCCTGCTCGGCCTCCCGAAAGCCTGAGCATGGAGTTACTGTTCACCGACGATCAGCTTGCGTTCCAAGAAAGCGTCCGTGGCTTCCTGCAGAAGGAGTGCGAGCCGGAACGTCTCCGCAAGCTCTGGGAAACCGAGAGTGGGCGTTCGCCAGAATTCTGGGCGAAGCTTGCCGAGATGGGCATCCTCGGCATGACGGCGCCCGAAGAGCACGGCGGCCTCGGCATGAACGAGGTCGACCTCGTCCTGGTGCTCGAAGAAATCGGACGCGCGGCACTCGCGGCACCCGTCGCCGAGACGGTCGCGGTGGGAGTACCGCTCCTCGCCGCGTGTGGCTCCCCGGCGCTACAGGCCGAGTGGATTCCCAAGGTCGTCGCCGGCGAGGCGGCGTTGTCGTTCGGACACGCTGACACGCCGTTCGTCCACGACGCGCATGTTGCCGACCTCCTCCTGCTCCACGCCGGCGGGCGTACGGATTCCGACATCGCCGTGCATGCTGTCCCGCGTGGGGATGTGACACTCGTCCATGAGCCCGGCAACGATCCCGCGGGGCGTCTCTATCGTGTCGAGTGGCAACCAAGCCCCGAGACACGGATCGCCACCGGCGCCGTTGCCGGCACCGCGCTCGCTCTCGCCTTCGACCGCGCGGCGCTCGCGGCCGCGGCACAGCTCGTCGGCATCGCGCAGCAGCTCGTCGATCTCGCCGCACACTACGCGACGCAGCGCGAACAGTTCGGCCGACCGATCGGCTCGTTCCAAGCCATCAAGCACATGCTCGCAAGCGTGCAGGTGCGCGTCGAATTCGCGCGCCCGGTCCTATATCGCGCCGCGTGGACCGTGGCAGAGGACACCGCCGAACGCATGGTTGCCGTCTCCCACGCCAAGGCCGCCGCCGCCGAAGCGGCGATCCTCGCGGCGAGAACGGCCCTGCAAGTCCACGGCGCAATCGGCTACACCTGGGAAGTGGATCTCCATATATGGATGAAGCGTGCGTGGGCGCTCGATGTCGCCTGGGGCACGCGCCTCTGGCACCGTGCCCGGATCGGCAGGGCGGTGCTCGACGACTCCGCAGCACCCTCGTTCGGGTACAGCGCCCGGGCATGAGAAAGGATCACGTATGACGCAGCAAGGCCTGAAGTCCGCGATCGCGACCAAACCCGGCGGCAAGCCGCAGAAGCCCGCGGTCGAAAACTGGTTCCGCGCCGACCCCGAGCCGCATCTCCTCGGCAGCCAGTGTAGCGCATGCAAGACGTACTTCTTCCCGCGCGAAACGTTCTACTGCAAGAATCCGGATTGCACGGGGACCGAGTTCCAGGAGATCGAGTTCAGCCGGACAGGCACACTGTGGTCGTACACGAACGGTTGCTACAAACCGCCGCCGCCGTTTGTCGCCACTGATCCGTTCGAACCCTACACGCTCGCCGCCGTCGAGCTCGCCAAGGAACAGATTGTCATCCTTGGCCAGGTCGCGGGAGGCGCCGGCGTCGACGACCTGAAGGTTGGAATGACCATGGAGCTCGTCATCGAGACCCTGTTCGAGGACGACGAGTTCGAACACACCGTCTGGAAGTGGAAGCCGGTCACCGGCTGAGCGGGAACCAGGAGAACATCATGGCAAGAGAGATCGCGATTCTGGGAGCGGGCATGCACCCCTGGGGGAAGTGGGGCCGGAACTTCGTCGAGTACGGCGTGAAGGCCGCGCAGGACGCCCTCAAAGAGGCGGGTGTCGAATGGAAGGACATTCAGTTCGTATCGGGCGGCGACACCGTCCGAAACGGCTACCCCGGCTACGTCGCGGGAGCGACCTTCGCCCAGGCACTCGGCTGGACCGGCGCGCGCGTGGCGAGTTCGTACGGCGCCTGCGCCTCCGGCGCACAGGCCATCGACAACGCATGCGCACAGATCCAAGCCGGCTTCTGCGACGTGGCGCTCGTCGTCGGCGCCGACAGCACGCCCAAGGGCTTCCTCGCACCGCAGGGCGGCGACCGGCCCACCGATCCCGACTGGCTCCGCTTCCGCCTTCTCGGCGCCACCAATCCGACCTACTTCGCGCTGTGTGCGCGCCGGCGCATGGATCTCTACGGTGCGACCGACCGCGACTTCGCCAAAGTGAAGGTGAAGAACGCGCGCCACGGCCTCAACAACCCGTACGCTCGGTACAAGAAGGAAGTCACCGAGGACGAAGTACTGGCGTCGCCCATGGTCTCGGATCCGCTCCGCCTCCTCGAGATCTGCGCCACCAGCGACGGGGGCGCCGCGCTCGTACTGTCGAGCATGGAGTTCGCCCGGAAGCGCACGACCAATCCGGTGACGATCACCGCGGTCTCGACGACGACACCACGCTTTCCGAATACGATCATCGAGATGCCAAATTTCTCGACCGACTCGGCGGCGGCGGTCGCTCCTCCGAAGCTCACCTTCAAAGACTCCATCGCCGCGCGTGCCTACGAGGAGGCCGGCGTCGACCCGAGCGACATCAACCTAGCCGAGGTCTACGACCTCTCGTCGGCGCTCGAACTCGATTGGTACGAGCACATCGGTCTCTGCAAGCCCGGTGAGGCCGAGAGGATGCTGAACGACGGCGACACGACGATCGGCGGCCGCGTACCGGTCAACCCGAGCGGCGGCCTCGCCTGCTTCGGGGAAGCAGTACCGGCGCAGGCGATCGCGCAGGTGTGCGAGCTGACCTGGCAACTCCGCGGCCAGGCCGATGGCCGACAGGTCGAGGGCGCCCGCCTGGGCGTGACGGTGAACCAGGGCCTCTTCGGACACGGTTCGTCGGTGATCGTGAAGCACTAGTGTCGATGCAGGACGCCACCGCCATCGTCGGCATCGCAGAGAGCTCGTTCGCAAAGAGCCTCGAGCCGAGCGAGTCGGAGCTTGCGTGTCAGGTCATCACGGCGGCGCTCGATGACGCCGGCATCGCGCCGTCGGAAGTCGACGCGCTCAGCTGCTTCACGATGGAGGACACACCGGAGTTCGAAATCGCGCGTTCTGTCGGCTTCGGCGACCTGACCTACTTCAGCCAGGTCGGCTATGGCGGCGGCGCGGGCACGGGATGCATTGGCCACGTCGCCATGGCGCTCGCAACGGGAGTCGCCAACGTTGGTGTCGTCTGGCGCGCGCGCAAACGCGGTGACCGCACGAAACGCGTGTGGGCCAAGGTGCAGGATCGGGTCGACGATATCTGGAAATGGTCGCGGCCGTCGGGACTACTCCGCCCCGTTGACGAAGTCGCGATGCTATGGCGCCGCTACATGCACGAGTACGGCGCGACGCGCGCGCAACTCGCAGAGGTC
>JAJCZP010000263.1 GCA_029262315.1 Deltaproteobacteria bacterium
GGATCATCGTGACCGGCTGCGCGGCGCAGCTTCAACCGGAAATGTTCGCGGGCATGCCTGAAGTCGATCATGTGATCGGCAATGCGGAAAAGATGAAGGCTGAAACTTTTACGACGCTTGCCACCAGCAATAGCGAGCAAATTCTCGTCGACGACATCCAGTCGGTGCGCGAGACGGCAGGCCATATGATTGAAGGGTTCGGTGCGCGCACCCGCGCCTATGTGCAAATCCAGAATGGCTGCGATCATCGCTGCACCTTCTGCATCATTCCCTATGCGCGCGGGCGCTCGCGTTCGGTTCCCGCCGGTGAGGTGGTCGCCCAGATACGCCGCCTCGTGGAAGGCGGCACCCGCGAGGTTGTGCTGACCGGCGTCGACATCACCGCCTATGGCGCGGACTTGCCGGGCGCGCTCACCCTCGGGGGTCTCACCAAGAAGGTCCTGAAGCTGGTGCCGGAGCTTGAGCGGCTGCGGCTTTCCTCGATTGACTCCATCGAAGCGGACCCGGATTTACTCGATGCCATCGAGCAAGAAGACCGGCTGATGCCCCATCTCCATCTCTCGTTGCAGGCGGGCGATGATATGACGCTGAAGCGCATGAAGCGCCGTCACAGCCGCGCCGACACGATCGAGTTCTGCGAGAGGGTTCAGGCGCTGCGCCCGGACATGGTGTTCGGCGCGGATTTGATCGCCGGTTTCCCGACCGAGTCGGATGAGATGTTCGGGCAGACACTCTCAATCGTCGAGGCGTGCGGTCTCACATATTTGCACGTGTTTCCCTATTCGGCGCGCGAGGGAACGCCGGCGGCGCGCATGCCGCAGGTGGATGGCAAAATTATCAAGGCCCGTGCGGCGCGGTTGCGCGCCGAGGGCGCCAAGGCGCTTGAGCGGCATTTGCGCAGTCAACTCGGCCTCGCGCATGACGTCCTGATGGAAACCGAGACGCGCGGGCGCACGCCCCACTTCACGCCGGTGTCACTTTGCGCGGCGGCAAGCGCGGGCGAAATCGTTTCAGCGCGCATGACCGGCCACGGCCACGGCGTACTCGAAGGAACCCTGCTGCAATGAGCAAGGAGAAGAAACCCGGTTTCTTCAAGCGCCTGCTTGGCGCCCTGACCGGCAAGAAAGAAGAGCCGGAAAAGGAAGCCAAGGCTGAAAAGCCGAAAACAAAGGCTCCGGCACAGAGGGCTCCGGCAAAAAAACCCGCCGCCAAGACAAAAAAAGCTCCGGCTAAAAAAGCCCCGGCTAAGAAGCCCGCGGCGAAAAAACCGGCGGCGAAAAAGCCCGCGAAGGCGCGCGCACCGAAAAAGCCTGCCCCTGAGAAGGCGCCCCCGGCTGAGGAAATTGCCGAGGCGGCAGCGCCGGAACCCGAAGCTGAACCGGAGCCGAAAAAGAAGGGCTGGTTCTCGCGGCTGCGCGATGGCATGAGCAAGACCTCAAACAAGCTCACCGAAAACATCACCGCGATCTTCACCAAGCGCAAGCTCGACTCCGGGATGCTGCAGGAGCTGGAGGATGCGCTCATTCAGGCCGATCTTGGCGTCGACATGGCCATGCGCATCACCGAGGAAGTGGCGCGCGGGCGTTACGACACCGAGATCGCGCCCGAAGAAGTGCGCGCCATTCTCGGCTCCGAAGTGGCCAAGGTGCTGGAGCCCATGGCCCAGCCGCTGGAGCTGGACAGCGCCAAGCACCCGCATGTCATCCTCGTCGTCGGGGTCAACGGCACGGGCAAGACCACCACCATCGGCAAGCTATCCCACCAGTTCGCGCAAGACGGCAAGAGCGTGGTCATCGCCGCCGGCGACACATTCCGCGCCGCCGCGATCGATCAACTGCAGATCTGGGGCGACCGCACGGGCGCGCCTGTGGTCTCGGGTAAACAGGGGGCCGATGCCGCGGGGCTGGCCTATGACGCACTGGAGCAGGCGCAGGAAGCCCAGGCCGACGTACTGTTGATCGATACCGCGGGGCGGTTGCAGAACAAGGCGGACCTGATGGAGGAACTCGCCAAGATCGTCCGCGTGGTCAAGAAGCTCGACGACAGTGCGCCGCATTCGGTCTTGCTGGTGCTCGACGCCACCACCGGGCAAAACGCCGTCAGCCAGGCACAGGCATTCATGGAGATCGCCGGGGTGACCGGTATCATCATGACCAAGCTGGACGGCACGGCGCGCGGCGGCATTCTCGTCGCCATCGCGGAAAAATTCGCATTGCCCATCCACGCCATCGGCGTTGGTGAAACGGTGGAGGATTTGCAGCCCTTCGACGCCTATGATTTTGCCGCGGCCATTGCCGGGGCCGCCGAGCAGGTCGAGGCGTGAGCAAAGCTGTAAAAGACAAGGAGCGGACCGAGGAGCACCCGGCACTGCGCCTGTCGCTGGACCTCGGCCCACTGATCCTGTTCTTCGCCATCAACGCGCTCTACGGGATATTCGTCGCTACCGCATTCTTCATGGTGGCCATCGTCATTGCCCTCATCACGTCACGATTGTTGACGGGAAAATTTGCCAAAATGCCGCTGGTGACGGCCGCGTTCGTGATCGTGTTCGGCGGTCTGACGATCTATCTTCAGGACGAAACCTTCATCAAGATCAAGCCAACGGTCATCTATTGCCTGTTCGCGGCAATTCTAATGGGCGGGCTCGCGGTCAATCGTATTTTTCTCCAGAGCGTACTTGGCGAGGTATTCGAGTTGAGCGGCACGGGCTGGCGGCTGCTCACTTACCGCTGGGCCGGATTTTTCATCTTTCTGGCGCTGCTGAACGAAGCGGTGTGGCGCAGTGTGAGCACCGATACATGGGTGAGCTTCAAGGTGTTCGGACTTGTGCCGCTCACCTTAATTTTCGCCGCCATGCAGGCCGGATTGATGCAAAAGCATGCCAAGCCCACCAAGTGACGGCGCGCCAAACACTGATAAAGTTTTGTTCTAAATTTTCCGCAGTATGCTGCTCTATACCGGGGGGTAGACTTAAAGTATACTTGTAGTATGCCCTGAACTTCTCATTCGTCGCGCTGTTTTTCACACAGTTTCAAGCAAATGTGACTGGACCGCACCCCTGCTTCACGGGTTAATCAGTGGACGGGAGATCAAGACGAGTCGGGACGATCACAATGTTTCCGGCTGACTTCCGGGGGGGAAGACGCGCCATGGAGTCCGAGGACCAGCAAAACCACCGCGAGATCAATCGCTCGGCGATGCATTTGCTGCATCGCGCGGGCCAGTGCGCGGGCGATCTGTTTACCGAGGAAGCGGTCAATGGCGCTTTGACGCCC
>JAJCZP010000264.1 GCA_029262315.1 Deltaproteobacteria bacterium
GCTCCCGCAGCATCGCGACGGAGGGCGCGGGATCGCGCCCGAGAAAGAAACCCATCCCCGGATCGACGATCAGTCGGTCTCGCGCGACGCCTGCCGCCTGGAGTCGCGCCAACCTATCGGCAAAGAAGCCGTAGACACCCCGCACGACCGTCTCGGCGTCGGTCGACGTCCGCGTCGCCGGCCCCCGGCGCTGCACGGAGTGCATGACGACGAGCCGGCAGGTCGCGGCGGCGAGCGCGCCGTACACGCCCTCGTCGGGAAAGCCCTGAATGTCGTTCAGGTAGGCGACGCCGCAGGCGGCGGCCCAGCACTGCGTCTCGGACCGCCACGAATCCACCGATACGGCGATCCCCTCGGCGACAAGCGGAGCGACGAGCGGCTCCAGCCGGCGAATCTCCTCGGCGGCCGGCACGGGGGCCGCGTCGGGATTGCTCGAGGCTGGACCGAGTTCCACGATGTGCGCCCCATCAGCCACGAGCTGGCGCGCATGCGCCAGCGCGGCCTCTGGCGCCAAATAGCGCCCACCATCCGAGAAGGAATCGCTGGTGACGTTCACGATACCGACGATGCGGGGAGCGGTCGCCACGTCTCCGGCGTTACCAGCCCCCCCCGCCCCGCTCAAACCGAAGGGCCCGCAGCGGCAGCGTGGCATTCTCCGAAGCATGTGCTAGGAGGACCCGCGCCATGAGGTCTCGGACCGGGTGAGGCTGTCCCTGCTCGTAATCCCCATCCTGCCGATGATCTTGGCAGGACTGCTCCCCAGTGCGGGCCGCCTCGGCCACCGCGGCCTGCCGCTCGTCTGCGGTGCGGTCGCCAGCGTGACGCTCCTTTTGGCGCTTCGCGTCGCAGCGCCCGCGTTCTCCGGACACGCGGTTACCGCCACGATTCCGTGGGCACCGGCGACGGGCCTCAATCTGACCTTTCTCGTCGACGGGCTGTCGCTTCTCTTCCTGTTGCTGATTCTCGGCATCGGCCTCCTCGTCATTGCCTTTGCCCGCTTCTACCTCTCACCTGACGAGAATCTGCCGCGATTCTACGCCTCGCTGATGCTCTTCATGGCCGCGATGCTCGGCGTCGTGACGGCGGGCAACCTGTTGCTGCTGGTCGTGTTCTGGGAGCTGACGAGCATCTCGTCCTTCCTGCTGATCGGTTTCTGGGATCGTGATCCCGCGGCCCGCAGCGGCGCCTACCAGTCGCTGATCGTGACCGGCATCGGCGGCCTCGCGCTGCTCGCAGGCGTCCTCGTCCTTGGTGGCGCCGCGGGCACGTTCGACATTGTCGCCCTCGCCGCTCGGGGTGCCGAGATCCGTGCACTACCCGAGATGCCCGTCGCGCTCGGCCTGATCCTGGTCGGCGCCTTCACCAAGTCGGCGCAGGTGCCGTTTCATTTCTGGCTGCCGAGTGCGATGGCCGCACCGACCCCGGTGAGCGCCTACCTGCACTCCGCAACGATGGTCAAAGCCGGGATCTTTCTGCTGGCGCGGCTGTGGACGATCTTTGCGGCCACCGAGCTTTGGTTCTACGCGGTCACGGGCTTTGGCGCCGCCACCATGCTGGTCGGCGGCTGGGGCGCCCTCCGCCACACCGACCTGAAACGCCTGCTCGCCTACTCGACGATCAGCCAGCTCGGCTTGATCACGATGCTGTACGGACTCGGCACGCGCGAGGCGGCGCTCGCCGCCACGTTCCACATTCTGAATCACGCGTCGTTCAAGGCGGCGCTGTTCATGAGCGCGGGCATCATCGATCACGAGGCCGGCACCCGCGACTTCGCGCAACTGGGCGGGCTCCGCCGGCACCTGCCGCGCATGACCATTCTCGTCGGCATCGCCGCGGCCTCGATGGCTGGCATCCCGCCGCTGAACGGATTCATGAGCAAGGAGCTCTTCTACGAAGCCACGCTGCCCGCGCATATGGCGGACAGCATCGGGGCAAGCCTCGGCGCCAGCTGGCCGTGGCTGCTACCGGTGGTCGCCGTGCTCGGAAGCACCCTCACCATGGCATACTGCCTCCGACTCGTGATCGGAACATTCTTTGGGCCCGAGGGCCCCTACCCGCAGCACCCGCACGAGCCCCCGGCCGGCATGCGCGCGCCGGTCGAACTTCTGGCGACATTTTGCGTGGCGGTCGGATTCCTGCCGGGGCTGATCGCCGAACCGCTGATCGCCACCGCAACCAGCGCGGTCGTCGGCGCACACGTGCATCCGCACCTGGCGTTGTGGCACGGCCTGAATCCGGCCCTCCTCATGACCCTGATCGGCCTCAGCGCGGGCGCCGCGCTGTACGCCGCGCGCCGCGGGAGCGCCCGGCGCGCGCTCCCGCCTCGCCTCGGACGGACGGCCGGCGAGCTCTACGATGTCGCCATTCACGGCATGATGGACAGTGCCCGCGCCTTGACGAGTCGATACCAAACAGGCCGGCTCCGCACCTACATCCTGACGATCCTCGGGCTGCTGTTGGTGCTCGCGGGTTGGCATGCGTGGCACGCGAGCTGGCCGGGCGCTGGCGGCGCGGCTCCCCTGCCCGCCCGCATGCCCATGACCGCGGTCCCACGCGGCGCGATGGTCATCACCGTGCTCACCATCGCCGGAGCCGCGTCGGTGTGCGCGCTCTACCGACATCGCTGGCCGAGCATTCTTGCGCTCGGGCTCGTCGGCGCCCTGGTCGCCATCTACTTCGCGTGGATGAGCGCTCCCGACCTCGTCCTCACGCAGCTCCTCGTCGAGTCGGTGACGACGATTCTCGTCGTCCTGGTTCTCTACTTCCTGCCGCGGAAGACGCGCGACCGCGAACCGCGGCTTCGGCTGATCCTCGACGGCGCCTTCGCGCTCCTCGTCGGCGTGAGCGCGAGCGCGGTGATCTATGCCATTCTGCGGCGCCCCTTCGAATCGATCTCGAGCTACCACATCGCGAACAGCCTCGAGGGCGCGGGCGGCGGCAACGTCGTCAACGTCATCCTCGTCGACTTCCGCGGCTACGACACGCTCGGCGAGATCACCGTCCTCAGCATCGCCGCGATCGGTGTCCTGGCCCTCGTGCAGGCGGGGAGGCGCACGACGTGAACTCACCCCTGCTCACCATGGTCGCGCGCATCCTGCTGCCCCCGGCGCTGCTCTTCGCGGCCTATCTCTTCTTCCGAGGTCACAACCTGCCCGGAGGCGGTTTCGTGGCCGGACTGATGACGGCGGCCACGATCATCCTGCAGTACGTCGCCACGGGTCGGGCACGGGTCTACGCGCCCGTCGAGGCACAACGCCTGATCGGCTGGGGCCTCGCTCTCGCCGCGATCACGGGCATCGGCGCGCTAATGGCTGGGATGCCGTTTCTCACCAGCACCTTCGGCCATATCGAGATCCCGCTCCTCGGGCACTTCGAGGCCTCGACCGCGTCACTCTTCGACCTCGGGGTCTTCCTCGTCGTCGCGGGGGTCACGCTCACCATCTTGCTGGCAATCGAGGATTGAGATGGAGCTACTGGTTGCCGTGACGATTGGGGGGCTCTTCGCAGCGGCGACGTTCATGCTGCTGCGCCCGAGCAGCTTCCCGGTCGTTCTCGGCACGATCCTGGTCAGCCACGGCATCAACCTGCTCCTCGTCGCCATGGGGCGCGTCCGTCTGGGCAGCGCTCCCATCCTCTCCAGCACCACTGGCCCACCAGCTGACCCGCTCGCGCAAGCGCTGGTCCTCACGGCCATCGTCATCTCGTTTGGCATGACCGCCTTCCTGCTCGTCCTCGCGTACCGTGGATACCAACGCGCGGAGAGTGACAGCGTCGATCTGGAGGCCGACCATGGCTGAGTGGGCGATCGTCCCGGTCCTCTGGCCGCTGCTCACCGCCATCGTCCTGATCATGCAGGGCGGGACGCCGGGACGGCAGCGGACGATCAGCATCCTCTCGCTGCTCGGACTGATCGCGTTCGAGCTGGTTCTCGCTGCCTCCGTCACCGATGGATCGATCCTCGTGCATCGCGCCGGCAACTGGCGGGCGCCGTATGGCATCGTCCTGGTCATCGACCGCCTGGCGATCATCATGCTGTTGCTCGCGGGGGTCACCGCGCTGGCCATCCTGTCGTACGACGCCGCCGACCCCGACCCGGTCATCGAGCGCCTGCCCTTCTTCTTCCCCCTCTTTCAGTTTCTCATGATGGGTCTGAACGGCGCCTTCATCACGGGAGACCTCTTCAACCTGTTCGTCTTCTTCGAGGTGCTCCTCATCAGCTCGTACGGCCTCGTCACACTCGGCGCGACGGCACGGCAACTGCGCGCGGGCCTGCAGTTCATGGTGCTGAACCTCGTCAACTCGGCGCTCTTTCTGTTCGGTGTTGGCGTACTCTACGGCCTCACCGGCACCCTCAACATGGCCGATCTCGCGCAGAAGGTCCCCCTGCTGCCACCGAGTGATACCGCGCTCATGCAGGTGGCCATGATGACGCTCCTGATCGTATTCGCCGGCAAGGCGGCATTGCTGCCACTCGCCTTCTGGCTTCCCGACACCTATCCGACTCCACCGCCGGCGATCTCGGCGATGTTCGGCGGTATCGCGACCAAAGTCGGCGTGTACGCGATCCTGCGGGTGTTCACGACGGTGTTCGCCGATGTCCGCGCGCCGGGAGCAGAGGTACTGATGGCCCTCGGCATCGTCTCGATGCTGATCGGCGTCCTCGGCGCCGTCGCGCAAACGGAGCTACGCCGCCTGCTCTCGTTCCACATCGTGAGCCAGATTGGCTATCTCGCCTTCGGCATCGGATTGTTTACGATCAGTGGGGTGGCTGGCGCACTCTTCTATCTGGTGCACTACACGATCGTGAAGTGCGCGCTGTTTCTCGTCAGTGGCGCGGCCGAGCGCCTCGGCGGCTCGGCGGATCTCAAGAAGCTCGGTGGCATTGCGCACCTCTCCCCCGCGCTTGCCGCACTGTTCTTCGTCGCCGCCGTGTCACTGGCCGGGCTGCCGCCCACGAGCGGGTTCTTCAGCAAGTTCCTGGTCGCCTCCGCCGGCATCGAAGCCGGGCGCTATTTCGGGGTTACCATCTGCTTCGTCGCCGGCATTCTGACGCTCTTCTCGATGATGAAGATCTGGACGATGGGCTTCTGGGGCGACCCGCCCGCAACCACCGCGCCCGCGCCGCCGCGGCGCGGGGTGTTGCTGGCCACCGGCCTCCTCGTGTCGTTCTCTGTCACGCTGGCCGTGGGCGCCGAACCGCTCTATCAGTTCACGACAGCGACCGCGGCGCAGGTACTCGATACGGCGGGATACGTCGAGGCCGTCTTCGCGCCCGGCGGTCGGCCATGAGGTATCCGGCCTACAACGCGGTCCTGGCGCTCGTTTGGATGGCGCTAAACCACGGCTTTACCATCGGCGACTTCCTGATCGGCTACACCCTCGGCATGCTGATCCTGTACGTGCACCAGGCCTTCTGGAGCGAACGCGTACGGATCGTGCGACCCGGAACCGCCCTGCGCCTCATGGGCGTCTTCCTCTGGGAAGTCGTGAAGGCCAACGTCCAAGTGGCGCGTATCGTCCTCGATCCGCGCGTGCCCATCACGCCGGCGTTCATCGCCATCCCTCTGACACTGAAAGACGACTTCACCATTACGACACTGGCAAACATGATCACGCTCACCCCCGGTACGCTGACGGTCGACATCGCCAAGGATCGCTCGGCGCTCTACGTCCACTGTCTCTCGACGGACGACGTCGAGGCGGTGCGGGCACAGATCAAGCGGGACTTCGAGCGCCCACTCGACGAGGCAATCCGATGCTCGCCACTGTAACGTCGATCGTCATGTTCGGCCTGGCGCTGTCCATGGCGCTGTGCGCCTATCGGCTGTTTCGCGGCCCCGCCGTCGTCGATCGCCTGCTGGCCGTCGACACCATCTCGACCAACCTGCTGGCGTTCCTGATCGTCCTGTCGATCGATCAACGGACCGACGTCTACCTGGACAGCGTGATCGTGCTGGCCCTGCTCGCCTTCGTCGCCACCGTGGCCATTGCCAAAGCGCTGGTATGGGGGCGGATCATTGACTAGCGGCGCGGAAATCCTGGCCAGTGTGCTGCTCCTGATCGGCCTGGCCTTCACCCTCCTCGGATCCGTAGGCCTGGTACGCTTCCCGGACTTCTACACGCGCATGCACGCCCCCACGAAGGCCACCACACTGGGCGTGAGCAGTATGGCGCTGGCAGCCGTGCTCGTGATCCCCGGCGGGATCGTGGCCGTCCTCATGAAGGCGCTGACCATCATCGCCTTCTTGTTCCTGACGGCGCCGATCGGCGCGCACATGATGGCACGCGCCGCCCGCAGCGGCGGGATCGCCCCCTGCGAGGAGACGCGCATCGACGAGATGCCGACCGAGCCGGTCGGGGAGGATGACGGCGGGCACCCAGCTGGCTGAGCCAGACACAGGCGCCCGCAGTTACCGATAGCTCAGCCGCGCTTGTACATCCCGATCACGCACGCGCCGCCGAGACCGAGATTGTGCTGCAGGGCGACTTTCGCGCCCTCGACCTGCCGCTCGCCGGAGAGGCCGCGCAGCTGCTGGTTCAGCTCGAAGCACTGCGCGAGACCAGTCGCGCCGAGGGGATGGCCCTTCGAGAGCAGGCCACCGGACGGATTCACCACCCACTTGCCGCCGTAGGTCGTGGCGTCGTCGTCGATGAGCTTTCCGGCCTCGCCTTCACCGCACAGGCCGAGCCCTTCGTAGGTGATCAGCTCGTTCGGGGTGAAGCAGTCGTGGAGCTCGATGACGTCGATGTCCTCGGGACCGAGACCTGCCTTCTCGTAGACCTGCTTCGCCCCGGCCTTGGTGAGGTCCTGGCCGACCATCTTGATCAACGACGGAGGATCAAAGGTGGTCGGGAAGTCGGTGGTCATCGCCATGCCCTCGATGGTGACGGGATTGGTGATGCCGAGCTTCTTCGCGAACTCTTCGGAGCAGAGGACCGCGGCGGCGCTGCCATCGCTGGTGGGGCAGCACTGGAACTTCGTCAGCGGCTCGAACACCGTCGGCGCCGCCAGCACCTCTTCGAGGGACGACGCCACGCGGAACTGCGAGCGCTCGTTCTTGACGGCGTGTCGACGGTTCTTGACCGCCACCTTCGCCAGCTGCTCTTTCGTGGTGCCGTAGCGCTCCATGTGCTCGCGCCCAGCGCCGCCAAACATCTGCGCCGCGGCGGGGGCGTCTGCGTATCCCTGCTTGTCGATCATCACCTGAATATGCCGATCCATGGGATGGGTACGGTCCGAGTACTTGGCGCCGAGCGAGCCCCGCTCCATCTTCTCGAAACCAAGAGCGAGGACGCACTCGTTCAGACCGCTGCCGACGGCCTGATAGCCCATGAAGAGCGCTGTCGAGCCGGTGGAGCAGTTGTTGTTGACGTTGTAGACGGGAACACCCGTGAGGCCGAGCTGGTAGATCGCCCGTTGCCCGCAGGTCGACTCACCATAGACATAGCCGACGAAGGCCTGCTCGATCTGGTCGTAGGCCACGCCCGCATCCTTCAGCGCCTGCTCGCCGGCGTCCTTGCTCAGTTCCGGGAAATCCTTCTCTCCCGGCTTGTAGAACTTGGTCATCCCAACTCCGATGACGCATACTTTCCTGAGATCCATGTTCGGCCTCCTTTTAGAGTTCGATGCTTGTGGCGATGGTGATGCTCACGCAGGCAGCTGTCATCACGACGCCGAGCGCACCCGCCGTCGCGGCCGTCCGGGCTGCGGCGCCAAGGCCCGATGGCTCATCCGCACCAACGTATCCGTGAAGCGCTCGAGCTCTTTCGGCCCACCCGCGCCGTTCGTCGGCGCCAGCATGTCGCGCGCCGTGAAGTACATGAGCGCGGCTCCCCAGCTGTTCAGCGTGAAAAAGAACGGGTCGATGTCGTCCGCGAAGATCCCCCGCTTCTGACAGGCCGTCGTGAAAGCCACCGCCTGATCGATCAGCGGTTGGATGTACGTCTGCACGACCGTCACCGCGCTCGGGTGTCGATCAACCGCCGTACGCGCCACCATCCGTGCGAACTCGGGTTGCTCGCGCATCAGCTGCAGGACCGAACGCGTCAGCTGATCGAGCTGCAGGAACGGGTCGCCGTTGGGCACCAGACTTTCTCGGTACAATGGCGCAATGCGTGCGAAGACGTGCTCGTGCGCGGCGACGAACAGCGCCTCTTTGTTCTTGAAATGATAGAAGAGGCTGGGTCGCTGGATGCCGACACGGTCGGCAATTTCCTGCATCTTGGCGCCCGCGAACCCATCGCGCGCGAAGATCGCCTGCGCGGCCTCGATGATCCGTTCGTACGTGTCGTCGGAGGGTGAAGGGCGGATCGCCACGGGCCGCCTACTTACATGTTAGTAGGCATTTCGGCAAGTCGCAGAATGCGGGGCGGCTCCTCAATCGATCTCGACGAGCCGCGCGCGCACCTCCCGCACCTTCCCATCGCGCCGATAGCGCACGAGAATCTCGTCACCAGGATCGTAGCGGTCGAACGCGTTCGAGAGGTCATCGAAATCGGTAATGTCCCGTTTCCCGATCCCGACGATGACGTCGAAACGTTCGACATCGCCGCGCCGCCCGACTTCGAGTGATCGCAATCCCGCCCCCGCCGCGGGACTGCCCCGCGTGACCCTGCGAACGATCACCCCGGAGACGCCCCAGCGCTCGGCGACGTAGTCGGGAAGCACCGTCACGCCGAGTCCGGCGCGTCGCACCTTGCCGTGGCGGATCAACTGCGGCACCACGCGCCGGACGGCACTCACCGGCACGGCGAATCCAATGCCCGCACTCGACCCGGTCGGACTGTAGATCGCGGTGTTCACGCCGATGAGGCGACCCGCGGAGTCGAGTAGTGGACCACCAGAGTTCCCCGGGTTGATCTCCGCGTCGGTCTGCACCACGTCCTCGATGACGCCGCCGCCCGCGGTCGGGATCTCCCGCCCGAGCGCGCTGATGACCCCGGTGGTCAACGTCCGATCGAGCCCGAACGGATTACCGATGGCAAGCACTTTCTGACCGACGACGAGTCCGGTCGAATCGCCAAGCTGCAGGGGCGTCAGGCTGGCCTCGGTGACCTCGATCCGCAGCACGGCCAGATCCTTCCGTTCGTCGTAGCCCACGAGGTGGGCTTGGTGTGTCGCCCCGTCCGCAAGGGTTACCGACACCGCGTCCGCACCACGGATCACATGCAGATTGGTGACGACATGGCCCTTGTCGTCCCAGAGAAACCCCGACCCTGCCCCGCGCGGAATTGCCGTGACGTTCAAGCTGAACCGATCGCGCGCAAGGCGCGCATTGCGCACATACACCACCGAAGGCGAGGCGCGTCGGAAGACCTCGATCGTGTTGCGCTCGTTCGCGAGCAAGCCCGGCGGGATCGGGCGCTCGGCGAGCGCCGCATGCACCGGGTCGGCGACCGCCGTAGGCACCGCGGCGGCGAGGACGGCGGCGGCGAACGTCGCCATGCACATGCCTATGGCTTTGGCACTACGCACGCCTCACTAAGCGTAAGCACTCTTCACGCATCGTCAAGGCCCCTCAATCGCAGGGGTTCCCTCCACGCTGCGCCTTGACGACGCCGAAGTCGTTCTTACCTTTCGTGTCGAGACGGCAACCAGAACGAGGCCGTCGCGCACTACCAACGTAGAAGGAGGCTGACCATGACACGATTTCGATTCGCATCACCATTCGATTCCGCCGGACGCTTGCTGACATTACAGCGCGAGGTCGAGCGCGCGTCCGGCAATCCGTTCGACGCCGAGCAGAGCCCGTCTGGACGCGGCGTCTTCCCATCGACGAACGTCTTTCGCGATGATGACGGCTTGACGCTTCGGATGGAGGTCCCCGGGGTCTCGCCCGCCGACATTAGCGTCGAGGCGCGCGAGAACACGCTGACCGTCAGCGGCGAGCGTACCATCCAGATTCCCGAAGGCACCAGTTATCACCGGCGCGAGCGCGGAGCCGGACGTTTCGCACGCGCACTCCAGTTGCCCCGCGATGTCGACCCCACCAACGTCACGGCGACCTGCAAGAACGGCATCCTGACCGTGCGCGTCGCGAAAAGCGAGAACGCCAAGCCGCGTCAGATCACCGTCCAAGCGGCGTAACCCATCACGAAGAGAAAGGAGACACGATCATGACAGAGGAACTGAACGCACGTGACAAAGAAGAAGTGCGGCAGGAGGAATCGACCCACCCTGGACGCAGCTATCGTCCGGACGTCGACATCTTCGAGACTGCGGAGTCGCTCGTGCTCCGTGCCGATGTCCCCGGCGTCGACGAGAGCTCAGTCAGCGTCCGTCTCGATGACGGCGTGCTGAGCCTCGAGGGCCGGGTGTCAGTCCAGGACTACGAGAACCTCACGCCGGTCGCGACAGAGTACCCTATCGGGAACTACCTCCGACGCTTCCAGCTCTCGAACGACCTCGATCCCGAGGGTATCGCTGCCCGCGTCACGGACGGCGTACTCGAGGTAACGTTCCCGAAGAGCGCCCAGGCGAAGCCCCGCCAGGTTCAGGTGACGGCCGGCTAGGACAATCCCGACGAGCGCTGGCTAGGACAATCCTCACGGGCGGCGGCCGGCCGCCGCCCACCAGCCCGCGCTCCAGGCCCCTGCCCCAAGACGCAGGACACCCCCACGCGACGGCGTGGGACGATGCGAAGTTGATTTCTCTCCGCGCGTAGCACAAGCTGCGCACATCATGAGCTACAATGCGTGGTTTCAGTGCATCAACGGATGCGCCGGGCAGTACAGTCTGCTCGAGATCATCTATCGCTGCCCGTCGTGCAACGACCTGCTCTACGTGCAGCACGACATGGACGCGCTGAAAACGCGCGCGCCCGCGGCCTGGATCCAGCTCTTCGACGAGCGCTTCCACGTCAATACCTACCCCTACGGCTCCGGGGTGTGGGGCAAGAAGGAGTGGGTCGTCCCGTTCATCGACAACGAGAACGTGGTGTCCACCTTCGAGGGCAACAGCAACCTCTTCTGGGCCGATCGCTACGGCAAGCAACTCCACGTCGAGGATCTGTGGGTCAAGCAGTGCGGCAACTCGCACACCGGCTCGTTCAAAGATCTCGGCATGACCGTGCTCGTTTCGGTCGTCAAGCAGATGATCGCCGACGGACGGCCAATCGACGCCGTCGCCTGCGCTTCCACCGGGGACACCTCCGCGGCGCTGGCCTCCTACTGCGCCGCGGCCGGCATCCCCGCCGTCGTGCTCCTGCCGCGGAACAAAGTCTCGCCGGCCCAACTCGTCCAGCCCATCGCCAACGGCGCGCTCGTGCTCTCGCTGGAGACCGACTTCGACGGCTGCATGAAGGTCGTCCAGGAAATCACGAAGCAGAAGCGTATCTACCTCGCGAACTCGATGAACAGTCTCAGGATCGAGGGGCAAAAGACCGTCGCGATCGAGATCGTCCAGCAATTCGACTGGGAAGTCCCAGACTGGGTCATCATCCCTGGTGGCAACCTCGGGAACGTCAGTGCGCTCGGCAACGGCTTCCTGATGCTCCAGGAGCTCGGCCTGATCGCCAAGCTCCCGCGCATCTGCGTCGCCCAGGCCGCGAACGCGAATCCGCTCTATCGCTCCTATCTGCAGGGCTTCGAGAACTATGAGCCCGTAACCGCGCAGCAGACACTGGCCAGTGCCATTCAGATCGGCAATCCGGTGAGCATCCAACGCGCCATCCGTACGCTGAAGAAGTTCGACGGTGTCGTCGAACAAGCAACGGAGCAGGAGCTTGCCGACGAGTCGGCGCGCGCCGACCGCACGGGAATGTTCAACTGCCCACACACCGGCGTTGCGTTGGCGGCGCTTCGAAAACTGGTCGAGCAGAAGGTCATTCGCTCGCTCGACCGTGTGGTCGTTGTCTCGACCGCCCACGGTCTGAAATTCGCCGATCAGAAAACGCAGTACCACCTGGGCACGCTCGCGGACGTGCGGTCGACCCACCAGAACACTCCTGTCGAGCTCGCCGCCGATCCGACCAAGGTCGCCGACGCGATCTCGCGCCACGTCGAACGTACACGCCTCCTGGTGTAATCATGACCACCGACAAGGACGAGAAGCGCCGTGGCCCCAGCACCCTCGCGGTCCACGCAGGCGAGTCGCACCCGAAACCCGGGAACTCGCTGGCGACGCCGATCATCCAGACCGCGACGTTCACGTTTGCCAATACGCAGGAACTTTCGGATCACTTCGAGCGCCGGATCGAACGTGAAGAGTACGGCCGCTATGGCAATCCGACACAGCGGATTGCCGAGGTGAAACTCGCCGCACTCGACAGCGCCGAAGACGCGCTCCTATTCGGCAGCGGCATGGCCGCGATGACCACGACCTTGTTCGCGGTGCTCTCGCGGGGTGCGCACGTCGTTGTCACCGACGACTCCTATCGGCGTACCCGCCAGTTCCTCAATCAGGTCCTGCACCGCTTCGGCATCGAAGTCTCGACCGTCCCGGCCGGCGACTACGACGCCATGAACGACGCGATCCGGCCGACCACGCGGGTCCTCCTGAGCGAATCACCCACGAACCCTTACAATCGTGTGCTCGATCTCGAGCGCTTCGTCGAGATCGGTCGCCGCCACCGGGTCAAGACAATCATCGATGCTACCTTTGCCACGCCGTACAATCAGCGACCGCTCGAGTTCGGCGTGGATCTCGTCATGCACTCGGCGACGAAATATCTGGGCGGTCACAACGATCTCCTCGCAGGCGTCGTCCTCGGCTCGGCCGACCTGGTCGACGGGATCCGCTCACTCCAGGCCGTCACCGGCGGCGTCGTGGACCCGTTCGCCGCCTACCTGCTGATTCGCGGCCTGAAGACACTCGCTCTTCGGATCGAGCGCCAGAACGCCAACGCGCAGGCGCTCGCCGAGTTCCTGGACGGCCACGCCAAGGTAGAGGCGGTGCACTACGCGGGACTCGCCAGCCACCCGCAACACGACATCGCCCGCCGTCAGATGCGAGGATTCGGCGGCGTCGTATCCTTCGAGGTGAAGGGCGATCTCAGTGCCGCGACGCGCGTGGTGGACGGCTGCACGATCCCGCAAATCGCGCCCTCCCTCGGTGGTGTGGAGAGCCTGATCGAGCAGCCCGCGCTGATGAGCTTCTACGAACTCACCACCGAAGAGCGGCTCCAGGTCGGCATCAAGGACAACCTGATCCGCTACTCCGTGGGCATCGACGACAGCGCCGACCTGATCGACGACCTCGCGGCCTCCCTGGCCAAAGCCTGAAGCAGCGGCGGCACGAGCGCACCTCGTGATCACACTCAGCGAGCTGCGGCGGCTCTACAAAGCAGTCGGACCGATCCTCAAGAACGCCGTCCTGTCGGGCCGCCTCTTCCGGCCGCAGTGCGTGCTGACTGAGCCCGATCCCGACATCCTCTGCGAGTACGATGTTCAGATCCCACTTGCCGACGGCACCCGGGTCACGGCCAACGTCTTTCGCTCGAGGCGGGCCGATGACGCGAGCGACAAATTGCCCGCGATCATGTGCGCACACCCGTACGACAATCACCTCATCCCCGCACTCGGAAAGACACCTTGCGGCGGGCCGCCGCGGCAGTATCGACTGATTCCGCAGGAGGGGACGCCCACATTCTCCACCCAGACGAGCTGGGAGTCGCCAGACCCCAACTTCTGGGTGCGCGCGGGATACGCGGTCGTCAACATGAACATGCCGGGCTTCGCGAACAGCGGCGGAACGCCAACCCTCTCCTCGCTCGAGCAGGCCGAAGCGTTCGCCGAGGCCATCGACTGGATCGGGGCGCAACCGTGGTGCACTGGCAGGGTGGGACTGAACGGCGTCAGCTTTCTCGCCATCAGCCAATACGCCGTTGCCGCCGGGCAAACGTCGCGAGGTATCCCGGCGAGCTTGAAGGCGATCTGCCCCTGGGAGGGCATCGGCGACATCTACCGGGAGATGTTCTTCGAGGGCGGCATCGAGGAACAGGGGTTCCCGGTCTTCTGGTGGCACACGGAGGTCAAGCCGACCATCAACTGCAGTGAGCGAGAGTTCGTCGAGATCGAGGGTCAACTGCCACAGGACATGGCGAGAGCCCATCCCTTCTACGATGGCTACTGGCAGGCGAAAGTGCCAAAGGTCGCCGACATCGACGTGCCCATGATGATCTGTGCGAGCTTCTCCGATCAGGGCCTGCACACGCGCGGCAGTTTCCGCATCTTTCGAGAGGCGAAGTCCGAACAGAAGTGGGTGTATACGCATCGCCGTCTCAAATGGGATGCCTACTACTCGCACGAGGTCCAGGAACTGACGAAATCGTTCTTCGATTGCTTCCTCAAGGACGAAGGCCGGGACACGTTCCTGCGCATGGATCCGGTGCGGCTCGAGGTGCGTTCGTCGCGTGAGGAGATCCACGAGATCCGGGGCGAACGGGAGTGGCCGCTGGCTCGCACCTCCTACCAGCCGCTCTTTCTGTCGCCGGACGGCAGACTCGATGCAGCGAAGCCTCTGGCAACGGCCGAGCTGACCTACGATGCCCGCTCCGGTGAGTGCCGCGCGTCCTACCTATTCGTGCAGGACACGGAGCTCACGGGGTACATGAAGCTCCGCCTCTGGGTGGAAACCCGGGCGGCAGGAGCACCTGGCCCACCGCCTGATGATATGGCGCTCTTCGTGGGCGTCGAGAAACTGGATGACCGCGGCCGGCGGGTACGGTTCTTCGGCTCGGTCGGAAATTTCGACGACCTGATGACACGCGGGCTACTTGCCGTCTCGAGACGGGCCTTGGATGAGCATGCCTCCACGCCGTGGGAGCCGGTGTTGCGGCATGATCGCGATGAAAAACTCCGGCCGGGCGAGATCGTCCAGGTGGACATCGCCCTGAACCCGAGCAGCACGTTCTTTCGGCGCGGCGAAGGAATCGAACTCGTGATCTCAGGCCACGAGATCGTCGCCTCCCCACCGTACATCAAAGCCAACCAGTGCAATCGCGGCCTGCACGTCGTGCACGTGGGAGGCGACTACGATTCCCACCTGCTCATCCCAGTCGTGCCACCGGCCGCGTAACGCCGCCACAGGCAGCGCGCGAACCGCGTTTTGCGCGGCGACGTCCATCGGAGCACGGCGCGGAGCACGGCGCGCAGCGCCGCACGCACGGGGGCGAAACCCTATGCAAACGCCTGGTCGATGATCTGCTTCAACTCGCCGCGCTCGTGAAGCTCGTGGATGATGTCACACCCGCCGACGAACTTGCCGTCCACATACACCTGCGGAATCGTCGGCCATGCCGAGTAGCGCTTGATCGCATCGCGCTTCTCGGGGGACGCGAGAACATCGACGGTCTCGAAAGGCTGACCGAGCTCGCGAAAGATCTCGATCGTCGCGGCCGAGAAACCGCATTGCGGAAAGACCGGGGTACCCTTCATGTAAATGAGCACCTTGTTGCCGTTGATCTCCTGCTCGATCTCACTGAGGATTTCGTCTGCCATGCTGTAACCTCCTGGGAACTTCCGGCGCTCAAACGCTCAACTCTCGGTCGAGGTAACCGTCTTGAGCTGCAACGCGTGAATCTGCGGCATTAGCCCAGCCAATGCCCGGTAGACCATCTGGTGGCGCTCGACGAGCGATTTCCCGGAGAAAGCTTCGCTCACCACCGACACGGAGAAGTGATCGCCCTCTCCAGTGTAGTCCTCGGCTCGGATCTGCCCATCGGGAAAGACCTGCGCGAGTTCCTGCCGGATTGCCTCAGGGTCAACCATCGTGCCCCAGCTATACTAGCCTGCCGGGTACTGGCAAGCGAGCCGTCCCTTTGGCACACTCAGGGGATCGTGGCGCCGCTCCTATCGTCGAGCACGGCTCGCACCGAATATACGAGCCTGGTTCTCGTCGCCACGCTGATCGGCTTCCTCGGTGCGGTCGCGAGCGCCGTGTTCCACTGGGCAATCGTCAGCGCCACGGCAGCGTTCGGCGACCTGCGCGACATGGTGGCCGCTGTACTCCCAGGGCCGGCCGGCGCAGCCATCCCGGTCGTGCTTCTCGTCGGTGGCGTCGTCCTGCTCATCCTCGAACGCTTCTTCCCGGAACATACACTTGGCTACGGCTTCCCCCGCTTCCTCGAGATGATCCACCTCGAGGACGGCCGGGTGAAGCGGCGCTGGATGGTCGTCAAAACCCTGGGTACCGCCATCTCGCTCGGTGCGGGCGCCTCCGTGGGACGCGAGGGCCCCATTGCGCAAATTGGCGGCTCGATCGGTTCGGCGATCGCCCGGCTGCTCAAGATGAGCGGCGATCGCATGAAGCTCATCGTCGCATGCGGGGCCGCGGCCGGAATCGCCACCACATTCAATGCCCCCATCGGAAGCGTGATGTTCGCCCAAGAAATCGTGCTGCAGGGCCAAGTGCAGCTCGCGCACTTCAGCCTGATCGTCATTTCCACCGCCACGGCCGTGATCGCCGCCCGCTCGATGGGGATGTCCGAGACTTTGTTCAGTGTGCGGTCGTTCGAGCTTGCGAGCTATTGGGAACTCTTCCCCTACGGCCTGATGGGGCTCTGCCTCGGGCTGCTGGCCGTCGTGTACTCGCGTGCGTTTCACACCACGGTCGAGCACGTACAGAAGCTCAAGATCTCGACGGCGACCAAGCTCCTCGTCGGCCTGACCGTCGTCGGCATGGTGGGCATGGTTCTTCCGCAGAACTTGGCCGACGGGTATCCGACCATCAACGCCGCTCTGGCTGGCGATCTGGCGTGGCCCCTGATGGTAACCCTCGCCTTCGCGAAGATGGCGACCAGCATCATCTCACTCGCGAGCGGGGCACCGGGCGGATTGTTCGGTCCGATCTTCTTCATTGGTGCGATGGGCGGGGGATCGTTCCGCGCCCTCTCGGAAGCCCTGCTGCCCGGGCTGACCGGCGCCCGTGGCTCGTACGCCCTCGTCGGCCTGGCCGCCTTCCTCGCGGCCTGCACCCACGCCCCCCTGACGGCGATGTTTCTGCTCTTCGAAACGACGCGGAGCTACGAGATCGCCCTCCCTGCCCTCATCACCGTCATCCTCGCCGTCATGGTGTCGAGCAACATCGAGCAAGAGTCGATCGACACGCTCGGGCTCGCCCGCGCCGGCATCAGCCTGCAACCGCCCCGCGAGCAGATCATGGATCTGATTCCCGTCTCGACCGCTTGCCACCAGCAGTTTCAGATCATCCCCGCCGACGCGCCGCTTCGCGACGTCCTGCGCATCGTCGGCGAGAGTACCGCAACCAGCTTTCCGGTCGTCGACCGCAAGGGACTGCTGCGCGGCATCCTCTCGCTCCACAACGTCCGCCCACTGTTCAACGACCCCACCGCCGCCGACATCGTGATCGCCGCCGACATCTGCGAGAAGAACGTCCCCACGGTGACGCCCGACACGAGCCTCGGACGGGCGCTCGGCCGCATGGAGGCCGACGACCGGGACGAGATTCCCGTGGTCGACCCCGAGGATCCGAACCACGTCGTCGGCTTGCTGTCGCGGGCCGATGTCATTCGGGCCTACAATCGCACGTTACTCACGATGCGCACGGTGCCGGGCGCGGCCGCGGGCGATCAGATGCCGCAGTGGTCACGCGGGTATCGCGTCACCAGTCTCCTCGTGACCGAGAACTGGAACGGACGCACGATCCGCGACCTCGACTGCCGTGCCCGCTTCGGGGTGAGCGTGCTGGCCGTCGAACCGCGCGACAAGCCGGGCCACACCTTCGAGGTCCCCGATCCGGACTGTCGGCTCGAAACCGGAGATTCGCTCGTCATCGCCGGCCCCTCCGCCAAGGTCGCGAGCTTCGAGCGCGCGTCCCTGACCGAACCCGTGGCCTAGCCTGCCCGGCGCGAGAGTCCCGTAAAACGCCGCGTCCACGGGAGAAATACGGGATGCATTGACCCTGGGGAACTCGCGGGTGTAGTGCGGGACGGTGGCCCGCATGCGGCTGTCCAGTGGCGGCCCGGGACCGGGGAGGTACGTTCATGTCAACCGAAGAGCTTCTTGAAGATCAACTCCGCGAGGATCGTCCGGAGGAGCTGAGCCCGCAACGCCTGTACGAGCATCTGATCCGCGAACCCATTGGGGAAAGCAATCCACGACCCGCGGTGACCGTCAACCCGCACACCAGCGTCGAGGACGCGATCGCCTTGATGAAGCAACATCGCTTTGGCTGCCTGCTCGTCGAAGCGAACCGTCAACTGGTGGGCATCTTCACCGAGCGCGATGTGCTGACCAAGGTAATCGGCAGCGGGCGCGCGCCTGACGCATTGACGGTCGAGGAGGTCATGACGCGGAATCCCGAGTCACTGACCCTCGACAACGAGATCGCCTGGGTGCTGAACCTGATGGCAGTAGGCGGCTTTCGTCACGTCCCGATCGTCGACGCCACCGGACGCCCGGTCGCCGTCTTCTCGGTGAAAGACATCGTCGAACGCCTGGTCGAACTCTTCCCGCACGACGTCCTCAACCTGCCATCCCGCCCCGGCAAGAACATCGCCCGCACCCGCGAAGGCGCATAGACGAGCACCCGCGGCTTTGCCGCGAGTCGCGACGCCCATCGTGCGGCACCAGCCGCACGATGGCAGAACAGAGGATTGCCGCTACTCCACGTCCCAGGTATCGCCGCGGTTGAGAAGCGCGTCGAGGTCGCCGGGACCGAGCCGCTCCTGCGCGGCCACCACCTGTTCGTCCAACGCCTGCTCGTAACTCAGCCGATCGACGGCGCGGAACACTCCGATGGGCGTCGGGAAATCTGGCGGGCCCATATGAGACAAGAAGTACGCGAGGGTCGGATCCTGCTCGTCGTGGACGATGAGATCTTGCTCGCTCACCCCGCTGCCGAGCGCCACGACCTCGGGCCGTAGACCCGACCCGAGCCGGATGCCCTTGTCGCGATTCTTGCCGAAAATGAGGGGCTCGCCGTGCTCGAGGATGAGCTGCGAGTCCGCCTTCACCGGCTTGTCGGTCAGGTCGGCGAACGCCCCATCGTTGAAGATGTTGCAGTTCTGAAGGATCTCGACGAACGACGTGCCGCGATGCGCGTGCGCCCGGCGAATCACCTGCTGCAAATGCTTGGCCTCGACGTCGATCGAACGTGCCACGAAGGTCGCGTCGGCACCAAGGGCCACGGCAAGCGGATGGAACGGATGATCGATCGAGCCGGCCGGGCTCGACTTCGTGACCTTGCCGACCTCGGACGTGGGCGAGTACTGCCCCTTTGTGAGCCCGTAGATGCGGTTGTTGAACATCAACATGTTGACGTCGACGTTACGTCGCAAGATGTGAATGAGGTGGTTCCCGCCGATGGAGAGCGCGTCACCGTCGCCGGTCACGATCCACACCGAGAGATCGGGACGGGCCACCTTGAGCCCGGTGGCAATCGCGGGCGCCCGCCCGTGAATCGTGTGGAATCCGTAGGTATCGACGTAGTACGGGAACCGACTCGAACACCCGATGCCCGACAGGAACGCGAACTTTTCCCGCGGCACGCCGAGATCGGGTAGTACACGCAAGACCGAGGCGAGGATCGCGTAGTCCCCACAGCCAGGACACCAGCGGACGTCCTGGTCGGACTCGAAGTCCTTCTTGGTGAGCTTGGGTGCAGCCTGCGTCGCAGTACTCACGTAAGTTCCTCCAGAACCTTCTTCACGCTGGCAATGATCTCACTGACCTTAAACGGTCGGCCCTGGACCTTGTTGAGCCCGGAGGCATCGACGAGATACTCGGCTCGCAACAAGCGAACGAGCTGGCCAAGATTAATCTCCGGCACGATCACCCGCCGGAAACGCTTCAACACGTCGCCGAGATCTGACGGCAGTGGGTTCAGATAGCGCAGATGCAGATGCCCGACGGAATGCCCTGCTTCCACGAGCTCTTTGACCGCTGCCGAGATCGCCCCGAAGGTGCTTCCCCAGCCGACGAGCAACACATCGCCCTGCGAAGCGCCGTCCACGACCGACGAGGGAATCTCGCGTGCGATCCCAGCGATTTTCCGATCGCGTGTGCGGACCATGTGCTCGTGGTTCATCGGGTGGTAGCACACGTTCCCGGTGACGTCTTCGCGCTCGATCCCGCCGATGCGGTGCTCCAGCCCTGGCGTCCCGGGGATGACCCAGCGACGAGCCAACGTCTCTGGGTCGCGCTCATATGGCTGGTACCCCTCAGGATCGGTACGGAACTCGACTTTGATCTCCGGAAGGTCAGCCTCACGCGGCACCAGCCACGGCTCGGCGCCGTTGGCGATGTAGCCATCGGACAGCAAAATGACCGGCGTCATGTAGTGGAGCGCGATGCGCACGGCCTCGAAGACCGTGTCGAAGCAGTCGGCCGGCGTCGCACAAGCCAAGATCGGCAGCGGACACTCGCCGTGCCGACCGTACATCGCCAGCATCAGATCGGCCTGCTCGGTCTTGGTGGGCAACCCCGTCGAAGGGCCCCCGCGCTGAATGTCGGCGATGAGGAGCGGAAGCTCGACAGCAACCGCGAGCCCGATGGTCTCCGACTTGAGGCACACCCCGGGGCCACTCGTGCTCGTGACCGCCAGCGCACCGCCAAACGCGGCGCCCAATGCGGCGCCGACCGCGGCGATCTCGTCTTCGGCCTGGAAGGTCTTGACGCCGAACTGCTTCAGCAACGACAAGTCGTGCAGGATGTCGCTCGCCGGGGTGATCGGGTAGCTCCCCAGAAAGAGCGGAAGCCCCGCGCGCTTCGTCGCCGCGATCAATCCGAGCGCGGTCGCGGCATTGCCGGTGACATTGCGATACCGCCCCGCGGCGATCTTGGCGGGCCGCACCTCATAGGCCGTGTGGAAGAGCTCTGTGGTCTCACCGAAATTGTACCCGGCCTGGAGCACTCGCTTGTTGGCGTCGAGCAACTCAGGCGCCTTCTTGAACTTTTGCTCGATCCACCGCACCGTCGGCTCGATCGGACGCTGGAACAACCACGACATCAGCCCCAGCGACAGGAAATTCTTGCAGCGCAGCACCTGCTTCTTCGAGAGGCCAGAATCGATGAGCGCTGCGGACGTCAACTTGGAAATATCGACGGCGAACAGCTGGAAACCATCGAGCGACCCATCGGTAAGCGGATTGACCTGGTACTCGGCCTTCCGGAGGTTCTGATCGGTGAAGGTCTCCTGGTCGACGATCAGCATCCCACCCGGCTTCAGGCTGCCCTCGTCGATATTGACCCTGAGGGCGGCTGGATTCATGGCGACGAGGACGTCGCAGGAGTCGCCCGGCGTAAAAACCTCGCTCGAGGAAAAATTCAGCTGAAACCCGCTGACGCCCGCGAGGCTGCCGGCGGGCGCTCGAATCTCCGCCGGGAAGTCGGGAAGCGTTCCGAGATCGTTGCCGGCGAGAGCCGACTCGATCGTAAACTGGGTGCCGACCAGCTGCATGCCGTCGCCCGAGTCGCCCGCGAAGCGAACGACCACACCATCGCGGGTCTCGATCGGTTTGGCGGCTTTGCTGGCAGTCTCCACTGCCGCCCCTCCACCTACGTCCGTTGGTGACAAGGCTTCCCCCTTCTCTGGGCCGACACCTACCGTACGACCCCATATCAAGCCTGCGCTAGTCTAAGGTAGGTTCTGGGTTCGGGCAAGGTTTCATGATGCTCCGTGCGCCAAGGAACGTCGCGAACCGCGGCAAAACCGCGATTGCGCGCGCGGGCTCCAATTAGGGACCGCTTAGATGTAGGACAGCCAGGCGTCGTGTTGGGGTTTGCCGCCTCGGATGAGGGCGAAGTAGGCTTCCTGCATCGACTGGGTCACAGGGCCCGGCTTGCCGGTCCCGATACGGCGATCGTCGAGCTCGCGGACGGGCGTGACCTCGGCGGCGGTGCCTGTGAAGAAGGCCTCGTCGGCGATGTAGACGGCATCGCGGGTAAAGCGCTCCTCGACCACTGGGATCCCCTGCTCGGCCAAAAGCGTGAGGATGGTCGCACGGGTGATCCCCGGAAGCACCGATGTCAAGGGCGGCGTTTTCACGACGCCATCGGCAACGATGAACAGGTTCTCGCCGCTCGCCTCGGCCACGAAGCCATCGGTATCCAGCATCAAGGCCTCGTCGTATCCCGCGGTCCGGGCCTCACGGCTCGGCAGAATCGAGTTGATGTAGTGCCCGACGGCCTTCGCCTTGGTCATCATCGTGTTCACGTGAAAACGCTGGAACGATGACGTCTTGACGCGGATCCCGTTTTTCACGCCCTCGTCGCCGAGATACGCGCCCCACGGCCACGCCGCGATCGTGACCCGCACGGGGTTGGACGTGGCTGAGAGCCCCATCTCGCCCTCGCCGACGAAGACCAGTGGGCGCAAATAGCACTCCTCGAGCTTGTTCCGGCGTACGATCTCCAGACAGGCCTCGTTGATGGCGTCCTGAGTATACGGGATCTCGATGGACAAGATGTGCGCCGAGGCGAACAACCGCTTGGTGTGCTCGGAGAGCCGAAAAATCGCCGAGCGGCCATCGTCGGTGCGATAGCATCGCACGCCCTCGAACACCCCAAGGCCATAGTGCAACGTGTGCGTGAGCACGTGCACCTGCGCTTCGTCCCATGGGACGAAGCGCCCGTCGAGCCAGATGAGTTCGCTCTTCTCCACCGAGCCGCGAGAGCTACCGGAGCCCCGGTAGGTTGTCAATTTACTGCAACTTCGGCTCGGGTGTCTGGCGCGACCCTTCGACGTTGGCGACGCCCCCGGCTCCGGCCACCTCAGCCGTCACGCGTCCGGCTGCAGCCACCGCTGGTAGATCGCACGGATCGCCTCACGATGCCCCGCGTGGTCTGCCAGAAGGCGCGCCGCGACCTCCTCGCCCGTCCCTTGGTACCCGAGACGACGCGCGACGGCGGCGAGCCCGGGTCCCTCCCGCTCGAGCGCCTCAACCGGCTGATCACGCTCGATCCGGAGCCGATTGGTGAGCGCACGCAGGAAGGCGTAGCCGTCCCGCAGCGCGCGCGCCTCCTCTTCCGGTAGCACGCCCGCGTAGGCGAGCGCTGCAAGCGCGGCACGCGTGGAGTGTTGCCGCACCTCTGGGACCGCGCCGCCATGGCGGAGCTGGAGCATTTGCACCAGGAACTCGATGTCGACCAGCCCGCCGCGCCCCGTCTTCACGTTGAAGCCTTTGCGCTCGCTACCGGCGAGCTCGCGCTCCATACGCATGCGAATGCGATGGATCTCCGCGGCGCCGTCTTCGGGAAACGCGGGCTCATAGACGAATCGGTGGACGATCGACGCCACCTCCGCGGCGAGCGAGGGGTCACCGGCCACGACCCGCGCCTTGATCATCGCCTGGCGTTCCCACAACTGCGCGCGCTGCGCGTGGTACCGGGCGAATGCCTCGAGCGAGGACACCAGCGGCCCGGCGTTCCCCGACGGCCGGAGACGCGTATCGATCTCGTACATGCGTCCCTCGCGTGTCTGCACCTGGAGCGAGGTCATCAACGTCTGGGCTAAACGCGTCACGTACTCGTGAACCGCCACCGATCCGGCCGTCTCACTCAGCGGTACGTAGATGAAAATGATGTCGAGGTCCGAGTTGTAGGTGAGTTCCCGGCCGCCGAGCTTCCCCATCCCGAGGACGACGAAGCGCGCGGGGCTCGTCGTCACCTCGTAGCGGGCCTGGGTCTCCTCGACCGCGACGCGCCAGGCGGCATCGAGGCAGGCCTCGGCGAGATCGCTCAGTTGATCGCTGACCGCATGAAAGGGCAGCAGACCTTCGACATCGTTGATGCCGACGCGCAGGAATTGCTCGTGGCGAAACCGCCGCAGAACATCCAAGCACGACTCGTAGTCCTCCGCGGCGGCCACGAGGCCCACCAGCTCGGCCTGCATCTCTTCCTTGCTTACGGTGACACGCGCCAGGTCCGCACGCACGAGATTGTCGAGCATCTCCGGATGCCGAATCAGCAATGCCGAGAGAAATCCGCTCGTGCCGAAGAGGCGTACGAGCACCGAGAGCGTCCGCGGATTCTCCGCCAACAGTGACAGGAAGCTCGAACGCGCACCAACGGCCGCCAAGAAATCGGCCAAGTGCCGGAGGGCCAGGTCCGGATCGGGAGCCTGCGTCACCGCATCGAGGAGCATCGGCCCCACCTCGCGCAAGAGCTTCTTTCGCCTCGGCGTGGCGGGCGACCGCGACGGGCCGTCCCAAAGGAGGTGCAAATGTCCGCTGCTCGCGTCGGGGTCCCGAAAGCCGAACTCGGCAAGCGATGCTCTCGTTGCTTCCTCGTCGTCGAGGTGCGCCAGCACCCCGGCGAAGCGCGGGTCACCCTCCGCGGTCGACTGGCGACGCGCGTGAAACACGGACGTGAACGCCGCGTTCACGATATCCGCGTGGCGCGTACAGTCCTCGCGAAAACGTGCGACAGCGGTCGATGGCTCCGGCTGCCCGTAGCCCAGCCGGCGGGCCAGGCTGCGCTCCCCTTCCCGGTCGGGCACGACCTGCGTCTGGCGCTCATCCACCAGCTGGATCTTGTGCTCGACCTGGCGCAGGAACCGATAGGCCGTGGCAAGCACGTCCCCATCCTCGGGTGTGAGGTAACGATGCTCGACTAGGGCGGTCAACGCGGCCAGCGAGTTCCGCTCACGGATGCGCGCATCTTTCCCCGCATTGACGAGCTGCGTACTTTGAATGACGAACTCGATCTCACGAATGCCGCCGCGCCCGAGCTTCAGGTTCCAACCCTTGGCGCGCGACCGGGCCAACGAGGTCTCGATGCGCGTTTTCATCGCGGCAATGTCCTCGATGGTCGCGTAGTCGAGGTAGCGCCGGTAGACGAACGGCTCCATGTCGACGAGATAGGCCTCGCCAAGTGCGCGGTCGCCGGCGACAGGGCGTGCTTTCAGAAACGCCCCCCGTTCCCATGTCTGGCCCCACGCCTCGTAGTAGGTGAGCGCGCCCGCCCGTGAGTTGACGATGGGACCGTTGGTGCCCTCGGGACGCAACCGGAGGTCGACGCGAAAGACGAAGCCGTCATCGGTGTTCTGATGCAACGCGCGGGTGACGCCCTCCGCCAGCCGGGAGAAGAACTCCTGTGCCGACAAGACACCGCGCGGCCCACCTGCCGATGCGCCGGCCTCGTCAGCGCGCAGGTAGACCAGATCGACATCCGAGCTGAAGTTGAGCTCCCCGCCCCCGAGCTTTCCCATGGCGAGCACGGCGAAACCCGCGGGGTCCGTACCGGCCAAGACCTCACCGTGATCGGCGACCAGGCGCGCGCGTGTCGCCTGCACGGCGAGCTCGAGCGCGTCCTCGGCAAGGACGCTGAGCCCGTGCGTGGTTTCCTCGAGCGTCGCCTTGGCGAGGAGATCACGAGCAGCAATCACCAGCATTCGTCGACGCTTGAGCGTACGCAAGACCCGCCAGAGCCCATCCGTATCGGCAGGATCGGCCACCGACGGGACGGGCACGAGGGCCTCAGGCGTCCCCTCTTCGTTGACGACCGCCTGCCAGAAATCCGGCTCGGCCAGCAGCAAACGGGTCACCAGAGAGCTCGCGCCAAGAAGCGTGACCAACCGGGCCGCAGATGCGGGAGCCTCGTAGAACGGTGCGAGCGGCGTTGCCGCCGCCTCGCGAATTCGAGCCAACGCTGCCAGCGCGAGCGACGGATCGGCCGCGCCCGCCATGGCGTGCGACACGTCGGCTGGCACCGCGCCCGGCCAGAGCTCGGCCAAGCGGCTCCAGAACGCATCCGGAGCTTCGACTCCTCCAGCAACGAGCAGCTCGTCCACGCTAGGCCGCATCGCTTACCATGGCCTCTCGGCGGCAGCCGCCCTCAGCAGCCTCAGGACGCCGATGGAGTGGACGCGGCGGGCGATGACACATCGGCGTTTTCAGGGGCGAGGTCGTGCGCCTTCGTCCAACCATCGAACACCGACAACGCGCGTGCCGCCAGCGCCAACTTCTTTTCACGCCCCCGCATGCGGCGCTCCAGGGGCGGGAACAAGCCGTAGTTCGCGTTCATCGGCTGGAAGGATTTCCTCGTGCGGTCGGTAACGTACGCGAGCAGTGCACCGTGCGCCGTCGCGACGGGTGGCACCAGCAAGGGAGCCCCGCCGACGAGCCGGGCGGCGTTCATGCCGGCCAACAACCCGGCAGCCGCGGACTCGACGTAGCCCTCGACTCCAACGAGCTGACCGGCCAGGAAGACGTTCGGCGCGGCCCGCAGCTGCAGCGTCGGCTGCAGCAACGCGGGCGAGTTTACGAACGTGTTGCGATGCAGGCTCCCAAGCCGCACGAATTCGGCCTTCTCGAGACCCGGAACCGTGCGAAACACGCGGCGCTGCTCAGGATAGGTCATCTTGGTCTGGAAGCCCACGATGTTGTAGAGCGTTCCGGCCGTGTTGTCCTGCCGAAGCTGCACGACGGCATGCGGTCGCCCACCGGTACGGGGATTGATCAACCCCACGGGGCGCATCGGCCCGAACGCCAGCGTATCCGGCCCACGACGCGCCATCTCCTCGATCGGCATGCAACCCTCGAAGTAGACGGTGCGCTCGAACTGCCTGGCCGGGAGCTTCTCGGCGCGCACGATCGCATCGACGAATGCGTAGTAGCCGTCACGCTCGAATGGACAGTTGATGTAGTCGTCGCCGCCCTTGCCGTAGCGCGACGCACGGTAGGCGATGTCCATATCGATGGAGTCGGCGGTGACGATCGGCGCAATGGCGTCGTAAAAATAGAGATGATCCTGACCGAGCACCCGTTCGAGCGCCTGCGAGAGCCCGGGGGATGTCAGCGGTCCCGTGGCGACAATCGTAATGCCATCCTCGGGAAGAGCCGTCGCCTCTTCACGACGGAGCCGGATCCGCGGCTCCCGCTCGATCGTCCGCGTGAGTTCCTCGGCGAACCGTTCGCGATCAACCGCAAGGGCCGCCCCCGCCGGCACCCGCGTCTGCTCGGCGACCGCCATCGTGAGTGATCCGAGCCGACGCATCTCCTCTTTGAGGAGCCCGACTGCCGTCTCGAGCGATGCGTTGCGAAACGAGTTGGAGCAGACGAGTTCGGCGAGTTGATCGGTCTGGTGCGCTTCCGTCGCGCGCACCGGGCGCATCTCGAACAGGTCGACATCGATCCCGCGCTGGGCGAGCTGCCACGCGGCCTCGACACCCGCGAGTCCGCCACCGATGACCGTGACGCGCGTCGATGTCATCGAACGACCGCCGACAGCACGGCGCTCATCGCGGAACGATGCGCCCGCACGCTCAGCTCCCGACCTCGCCCTCGCCTACGCTCTCGCCCACGCTCTCCTGGAAATCGCACTCTTCCTTGAGACAGCGACGTACGGTGCCCGCGCGTTTGGTCGTTTTCTCGACCACGAACGGCGCTTGGCACAACGGGCATGGCACCGGTACGGGCTTATCCCAGCTGGCGAACTTGCAATCCGGGTAGCGATTGCAGGAGTAGAAGATCTTGCCACGCCGCGAGCGCTTCTCGAGGATCTCTCCCTCACCACAGTCGGGACAGGCAATGCCGAGCTTGGTGGGCTTCACCAGCGGCATAACGCTCCGGCACTCCGGGTACCCAGAGCAGCCGAGGAACTTGCCGTAGCGACCGAAGCGGACCGTCATCGGCTTGCCGCACTTCTCGCAGATCTCGTCGGTGGTTTCCGGCTCGGCAACCTTGATCTCGCCGTCGTCGGTGCGGGTGAAGTTCTTGGTGTTCTTGCACTCGGGATAGCCGTGACACGCCAGGAATTCGCCCTGGCGTCCCCAGCGGATGACCATCGTCTCGCCGCACTTCTCACACTTCAAGTCGGTAGGCCGCTCCTCCGACTTGACGTTTCGCATCTCGGTCTCGGCCTTCGTGAGATCCTTGGCGAACGGCGTATAGAACCGCTTCAGGACCTCGACCCGGTCCTGGGTCCCCGCCTCGATCCCATCGAGCGTCCCTTCCATGGCGGCCGTGAACTCGACGTTGAGAATGTCCGGAAACGACTCGACCAGGAGATCGGTAACGAGCATGCCGAGCTCGGTGGGACAGAGCCGCTTCTGCTCGTCCTCTTGCACGTACTCCTTGCCGAGAATCGTGTGCATGATGGACGCGTACGTCGACGGCCGTCCGATATCCTTGTCTTCGAGCTCACGAATGAGCGATGCCTGCGAGAAGCGCGGAGGCGGCTGCGTAAAATGCTGCGCCGGCGTCAAGGCCTGCAGCGCCACCCGATCGCCCTCGGCGAGATCGGGGAGCGTGCGCTCCTCGTCGTCTCCCGCCGCCGCATCGTCTTTGCCCTCTGTGTAGACACGCACGAAGCCGTCGAAAACCACGACCTGCCCAGTGGCCCGGAAGATCGTGTCGTTGGCCTTGATGTCGATGGTGGTCTGCTTGAGCTGAGCCGGCGCCATCTGACACGCCACGAAACGGTTCCAGATGAGTGTGTAGAGGTTCAGCTCCTCCTTCGAGAGGTACGGCGCGACCTTCTCCGGAAGGTAGTCGATACTGGTCGGCCGAATGGCCTCGTGTGCGTCCTGTGCCGCCTTCTTGGACCGATACGTATTCGGCTTCTCGGGCACGTAGGCGGCACCGTAACGGTCGCCGATATGACCCCGCACAGCCTCCAAGGCGTCGGGCGCGAGGCGGGTCGAGTCGGTACGCATATAGGTAATGAGACCCACCGCGCCTTCGTCACCAAGCTCGATGCCCTCGTACAGATGCTGCGCGATCCGCATCGTTCGACTGGGCTGATAGCCCAGCTTACGCGAAGCCTCCTGCTGCAACCGCGACGTAATGAAGGGTGGCGCGGGATTCCGTTTGCGATCGCGCTTCTCGACCTTGCCAACGACCCAGTCAGCACCATCGAGGCTTTTGACGACCTCTTGGGTCTTTTCCTCGTTCTCGAGACGGAACTTCTTGTGATCGAGACGGTTGCCGCTGACCTCGTGCAGATTGGCCTGGAACTGTGGCGGCTTGTCACCTTCGAGGTCAGCGGTGACGGTCCAGTACTCTTCTTTGACGAAGGCCCGGATCTCGCGCTCGCGCTCGGTGAGGAGACGCACAGCCACCGACTGTACACGGCCGGCCGACAACCCCCGTCGCACCTTGTTCCAGAGCAGCGGGCTCAACTGATAGCCGACTAGCCGGTCGAGGATGCGACGCGTCACCTGGGCATCGAACTTCTGCTGATTGATCTTCAGCGGATTCTTGATGGCCTCTTGGACGGCCTTCTTCGTAATCTCGTTGAAGAGCACCCGATGGACGCCGTCCGTGCGACCGAGCCGGTCGGCGATATGCCACGCAATCGCCTCACCCTCGCGATCGGGATCGGGCGCCAGATAGATGTTTTCCTTGTCCTTGGCGGCCTTCTTGAGCTCGTCGATGACCTTGGACTTGCCGTGGATGACCGCGTACTCGGGCTGGAAGTCGGCATCGATGTCGACGCCCAGCTTCGACTTCGGAAGATCGACCACATGCCCCACCGAGGCCTTCACTTGGAAGCCACGGCCCAGATACTTCGCCAACGTGCGCGCTTTGGCCGGTGACTCGACGATGACCAGGCTGCCCTTGCGCTTCCCTGGTACTTTCGTCTTGCCCGTCGCCTTCGGCTTGTCACCCGCGGGCGACTCGACGATGGCCAGGTCGGCCTTGGACTTGGCCTTGGTTTTCGGGGCAGCCTTGGCCTTCGGTTTGGGCACGGCCTTGGCCTTCGGCTTCACCGTCCGCTTCGTTTTCGCCTGTTCTTTTGCCATATGGGTGTTCTCATTCCCCGATCTGCGGGGAATTCCCTCCCTTACTGGAATCGACCGGGCGCGGCAATCGTGCACCGGTGCGCGAGAAAAGCTCAACCTGCTGGCCTGGTCGCTGCGTCACGAGTCCGCGGAGCTCGAGATCGAGCACACGGGCGAGCACGTCGGCCGCCGGCAGACCGCTCTCCCGGACCAGTCGATCGATGCCGACCGGCCCGCCCGCGAGACATGCCAACAGCGGATCGTCGTGCGCTGATCCCGACGCAGGATCAGTCGCCGGTTCGGACTCACGCCGAAGCGCCGGACCCAACTCGTCCAGCACATCGCCGACATGGCGTACGAGCTTGGCTCCATCCTGGAGGAGGGCGTGCGGTCCCGCCGAGACCGGCGAATCGATCCGACCCGGTACGGCAAAAACCTCGCGCCCCGCCTCGAGCGCCATCCGCGCCGTGATGAGCGCTCCGCTTCGCCCCGCCGCCTCCACCACGATCGTGCCCACGGTCATCCCTGCAATGATTCTGTTGCGCGCGGGAAAATGAGGCGCGAGCGGCAGCGCGCGCATCGGGCGCTCGGTCAGCAATGTTCCGGTGGCGGTAATTTCGGCCGCAAGGTCCGAATGCTCTGGCGGATAGATCCGGTCGAGGCCGGAGCCGAGTACGGCGATCGTCACGCCACCGGCTCGTAGAGCTCCTCGGTGTGCCGCCGCATCGATACCGCGTGCCAGCCCACTCACGATCGCGAAGCCGGCGTGCGCAAGATCCTCTCCCAGCTGCCGCGCGACATCACGCCCGTAGGGCGTCGCCCGACGGGAGCCAACGATGGCGAGTGCGGGACCAGAGCCGAGCATCGTTCCCGACGCCACCAGCGTCAGCGGCGCGTCGGCCAGATGCTGAAGCGGTGCCGGATACTCGGCATCGAGACACGAGATGAGACGTGCCCCGTGCGCCTCGATGCGCCGAGCGTCCTCGGCGGCCTCGGCGCCGCGCGCCACGGCCAGCCGCCGCACCAATCGTTCGGCCTGGTGCGGCCGGAAGCCGGCCGCAACCAGTGCCTGCGCCGACGCGACGAGAACATCGGCCGGGCGCCCGAAATGCGCAATCAGACGTCGCCCCAAGACGTCGCCGACGCCCGGAGTCGCGCGTAGCGCGATCCAATCCACTGCCTCGTCCATCCCCAGCATCCGGTCACATTGTCCAGGAACGCGTCGGCAGCGTGAAGACGCAAAGTAGTTGCTATGTCCCCCCGCGACGCCGGGAGCGCGCGGCATCGAGCTGGCCACGCAACTTCTCCGCCCTGGCCCGGGCGCGCTCCACCCCAAGCCGCGCCTGCTCGAGCCGCTGATGAAGCTCCGGAAACGATTCGCTGTCGCCCCAGGCGCCCTCCCGGTGCATTTCGGCGGCGATAGCATTGTACTCATCGACGCGGGCGTTGTGCCTGCGAATCGCCGCCCGATACTGCGCGTTTCTGTCGCCAGACGAAGGCGCCGGGCGGGCCGCCGAGACCTCCGACGAGGCCTCCTCCAAAGCCCGCGGTTCGGTATCAGGCGCCACGGGAGGTGCGTCGGGCGCCTTGATGGGCGCACCCGGCGACACGACCGGAAGAGCAGGCGGTTGTCCACGAATCGGAGCCGGAACCGACTCGGGGGCACGAGACCCGACGGGAGCCGGCGCGTCGCGCCGTGTCTCGATCGGCGGAGCGGGGACGGCGGCGCGTTCCTCGACCGCGGGAACGACCGGAGCCGCGCGACGCGGTTCGGACGGCGGAGGCACTGGCAGGGCGGCCCCCTCCTCGACCGCGGGAACGACCGGAGCCCCGCGCCGCGTTTCGGGTGCCGGAGGCGCTGGCAGGGCACGCCCCTCCTCGACGGGCGGAACGACTGGCGCGACGCCACGAGTTTCGGACGGCGGGGCAATTGGCGCGGGACGTGTTTCAACGGGCGGCGCTACTCGTTCGCGCCGAGCGACTGGCGGACGCTCCACCGCGGGCGCGACCGGTCGAGGCGCTGGTGGATCTGGTGGTGTGGCTTTACGGGTCGATCCAGATCGAGGTCGAGGAGACGGCAGCACGATGGCGTCGTGCTCGACGTGGGCGGTGAGCAACTTGCCAACCCAATAGATGATGACGGTCAGTACCAGAAAGACGCCGATCGCAGCCGGCCACACCCATTGCTCATGGTACCACGGTCGCCCAACACGCCTGGGCGGCGGCGACGCGCCTGATGTCGCTGCCCCGTGAGCCGTCGTTGGCAGCGGCTCGTCGACTGCGTCCTCGTCGGGAAGCGCGGGCCGATCGACAGCTATTGGCCCAGGATCGCCACCGGGTTGAGGATCGGCCATGGGCGCGGGTGGCTCTGTCGAAAGCGGCGTGGGCGGCGCTGTCGAGGGCGGCGAGGACGCGGCAGCTGATGGCGGCGTGGGGAATCGCTCCCGCGCAACAGGCGGAACCGGCGCAGCGGTTGGCCGTGGCGGCGGAGGAGACGGATCCTCAGTCGAAACAGATGGCACCGGGGCGGAAGGCGACGGAGTCGGCGGACGCGCCGACTCCTCGCGCGCGGCGGGCGGATCGGATCGAGCCGGCGACGTTGGTGGCCTTGGCGTTGACTCCGGACGCGCGGGCGGCGTTGCGGGCCCGATCGGCGGTACGCTGCGAGCGATCCGCGCGTCCGACGATGCGTGCGCGGAGGAATCGCCGAGCGGCGCAGGGAGATCGGTCTCGACCTCCGGGGCGGCGTCGGCGACCAGGGACGCGCCGCAGATCGCACAGAGCTTTTGCCCGGGACGATTCGGCTTTCGACACTCCGGACAGTTCAACCCGGCAGCAGACTCTTTGGGATCTCGCACAGCAGACACGGTATAGAGTTCCGAGGACAGAGTGGCAGCGGCATGGCTGGAGGGCAACTGGCTCTTGCAACCAACGGACCGCACGTTCCCCTGCATTGGAGCCGGTTTGCACGACCCCGGCCCACCATATAACTCCTGGCGATCCCGTTTCGATCCACAATGGAGGACCTTTCATGGGCGATGCCAACGACTTCCAGCGCTTCTCGGGCACACCCGGCTACATCGCGTCCGGGCCCCTCGTCGATGCAGTCAACTGCGCCTACGCTCTGGAGCGCCCGTTGCTGATCAAGGGCGAGCCTGGCACCGGCAAGACGCTGTTGGCGCGCCACGTCGCCGAAGGTCTCGAGATGCCACTGCTGTCGTGGCACATCAAATCAACCTCGAAAGCGGCGGACGGCCTGTACGTCTACGACACGGTCCAGCGCCTGAACGACAGCCGGTTCGGCGGTGGCGATGTCGCCGACATTCGGAACTACATTCGGCTTGGACCGCTCGGCCAATCGTTCGCCGCCGAGGATCGGCAGGTGCTCCTCATCGACGAGATCGACAAGGCGGATCTCGAGTTCCCGAACGATCTTCTCCTCGAGCTCGACGAGATGCGGTTTACGATCATCGAGACCGACGAGGAGATCAAAGCGCGCCAGCGCCCAGTCGTGATCATCACCTCCAACAACGAGAAAGAACTCCCGGACGCGTTCTTGCGACGATGCATCTTCCACTTCATCGACTTCCCGGATGCGGAGCTCATGCGAAGAATCGTCGATGTCCATCACCCGCACCTCGACGCGACACTGCTCGATCAAGTGCTGATCAAGTTCTACTGGCTCCGCGAGCAGAGCGAGCTCCGGAAAAAGCCCTCGACGTCCGAGCTGATCGACTGGATCTCGGCACTGCTCCGGTCGGGCATCTCTCAGGACAAGATCGAGTCACACATTCCGTTCCTGGGCGCGCTCCTGAAAAAGGAACAGGATGCCGAGGCGCTCGCGCGCTACGACGAGAAGGGTGGCAAGTATCCGTCCAGCTGGAGCGATCTGGGGCCGCGGTACAACCAGTAACCGGCCCACGGTAACCCGATGTTCCTCGATCTCTTCTACGGCATGCGCGACGAGGGCATTCCGGTCGCACTTCAGGAGTGGAATACCTTCCTCGAGGCACTGAAGCGGGGCCTCCACGGCTCGAGCCTCTTCCGCTTCTATCACCTGGCCCGCGCCTGCCTGGTGAAGAGCGAAACCTACTTCGACGCCTTCGATCGCGTCTTCGCCCGCGTCTTCAAAGGGGTCGAAGGCGAACTCGACATCACCGACGAGGTGCTCGAGTGGCTACGCGACCCCGAGAATTTCCAGGAGCTCACGCCGGAACAGCTGGCAGAGCTCGAACGTCTCTCGAGCGACGAGCTCATGCAGCGCTTCCTCGAGACGCTCGCGGAGCAGGACGAGCGACACGACGGCGGCGGACGCTGGGTGGGTACAGGCGGGCGATCTCCCTTCGGACACGGCGGCCAGCATCCCACCGGCATCCGCGTCGGCGGCAAGGGCCAGCGCCGGTCGGCAATGAAGGTCGCGGAAGAGCGCAAGTTCAAGGACTACCGCACCGATCTGAATCTCGACGTCCGGAACTTCCGTCTGGCGCTCAAGCGCCTCCGCCAACTGACGCGCACCGGGCTCGCCACCGAGCTCGACCTCGACGAGACCATCGACCACACGTGCAGGAATGCTGGCGAGATCGACCTGGTCTTTCGCCCACCGCGGAAAAACGAGGTCCGCCTGCTGCTTCTCATGGACGTCGGCGGCACGATGGACCCGTACTACGAGCCCATGAGTCAGCTCCTGACAGCACTCCACGAGGAGCGCGGGCTGCGGGAGTTCGAGCCCTACTACTTCCACAATTGCATCTACGATCACGTGTACTCGCGCGCGCGGCTCCTGCGCACAGATGCGCTGCCGACGGGTGATCTGCTACGCCGCCTGGACGAGCGCTGGAAGGTCGTCATCGTCGGCGACGCGGCGATGCATCCCGCCGAGCTGATGGAACCCCACGGGGGCATCAATCCACACGCGACCTCGCCGACACCCGGAGTCGTCTGGCTCCAACGTATCGCGGGCCACTTCAATCGAACCGTCTGGGTCAATCCGGACGACCGCACGCTGTGGGATCAGTCACACACGACGCGCGTCGTCCAACGGCTCTTCACGATGTTTCCGCTGAGCGTCGATGGTCTCGGTGAGGCCGTGCACGCGCTGGTCGGCGCACGGGTCTGACCGCCCGCAGCTCGGAAGATCATGCGCGGACGAGCGGTACCGGTCACCGATGCGATCGCGATCGCACCGGGGGAGATCACGCTCAGCTACGTGCGCGCAAGCGGGCCCGGCGGACAGAACGTCAACAAGGTCGCCACCAAAGCCGTGGCACGCTTCAACGTCGCCCGCTCCGAGTCGCTTCCCGACACGGAGCGGGCGCGTGCGCTTCGTCGGCTCGCGGGACGCCTGACCCGGGAGGGAGAGCTGGTGCTCACGTGCAGCCTGCACCGCGAACAGCGACGCAACCGCACCGTCGTACTCGAACGACTCGGCGAAGTGCTCGCGCACGCCGTACGCCCCCCGCAACGGCGGAAGCGGACCCGACCGTCGCGCGCAGCCATCGCGCGCAGCCGTGAAAACAAGCGTCACCAGAGCGAACGTAAACGTGCGCGGCGACCCGTCCTCGACTGAAATCCGCGGCGGTTCCAGAAAGCACTGACGTCGCGCGGGCGGCCTAGGAGCGTCGAGGCTTGGGGCTTCGAGTTTTCGGTCGCCCCGGCTTCTTCGCCACTCGCCGCCGCGGGGAGCGCGGCTGCGACTCGACGCCGACCCGCGGATCATCCGCGAGGATCAACCCGACGAGATCGCCCGCGCACTCCTCGAAGTCTGGCGCGTCTTCCTGCAGGTAGAGCCATTTACTGATGACCGGATGGACGAGCAGCGCGGGCAGCGTCTCACGGAGCGAGGCGTGCGACTCGCGTCCCGTCGCGACCAACAATCCACGCCACGGAGGCCGCCGATCCGTCAGGATGAGCATCATGCGGCCATGGAGGTAGCAGGCCATCCCACCGAACATCGACTTGGCGAGAAACGAGGGCTCATCGATCAGCCCGTCGACAAGCCCGCCGTAGCGATGGCGCCGCAGGCGCGTGATCGCACGCGTGGTCGCGTTGTCCTGCACGCCGTCCCGCATGCGACCGGACGATAGCGAGCGCGCCGCGGACGCTCAATGGCTACTCGCGACGTTGTCCCGCTCCGACCGGTCCGTAGGCTCGATGTCCATGCCTGCCACCGTAACGACGTGCGCCCTGCTCGGGATCGACGCCCACTGGGTCCAGGTCGAGGTCGACGTCGCCGCCGGGCTGCCGCAGACATCGACGGTCGGACTCCCCGACCATGCGGTGCGTGAAAGCAAGGATCGGGTGCGCGCGGCCCTGCGGAACTCGGGCTACGTGTTGCCCCCGAAGCGCATCACCATCAATCTCGCCCCCGCGCATCTCCGAAAGCAGGGGTCCGCCTACGATCTCCCGATCGCCGTCGCGATTCTTGCCGCCACAGGCCACACCGAAGCGACCTCGCTGTCCGATGTCGTGATCGCTGGCGAGCTGGCGCTCGACGGGGCGCTGCGTCCGATTCGCGGCGCCCTCTCGATCGCGGTCGCGGCACGCGCCGCGGGCCAGGCCCGGGTACTCCTGCCGCAGGCAAACGCCGCGGAGGCCGCCCTGGTCGAGGGCATCACCGTCCTCGGTGTGCGCTCACTTCGGGAAGCCGTCGAGACGCTGGTCGGCCGCCATACACCCGAGGCGCCCGAGCCAGCCCCACACGCGACCCCTTCAGCGCCGATCTCCGATCTGGCCGACGTCGCCGGACAAGAACCGGCGAAGCGCGCGCTCGAAGTCGCGGCCGCCGGTGGCCACAATCTCCTGCTGGTTGGCTCTCCGGGCGTCGGCAAGTCCATGCTCGCACGCCGTGTGAGCGGGATCCTCCCCGAGCTGGCGCTCACCGAGGCGCTCGAGGTGACTCGCGTCCACAGCGTGGCGGGAACACTCGGGCGACAACCGCTGATACGTACCCCGCCCTTCCGAGCGCCGCACCACACGGTCTCGGCCGCCGGGCTCTTCGGTGGCGGCGGCAGCACTCCTCAACCCGGGGAACTCGCCCTCGCCCATCATGGCGTACTGTTCCTCGACGAGCTGCCCGAGTTCCGCCGCGACGTGCTGGAAGGACTGCGCCAACCCCTCGAATCCGACGTCTTCACGGTCGTCCGCGTCGGCTGGCGCGCCACTTATCCCACCCGGGTCATGCTCGTCGCAGCGATGAATCCCTGCCCGTGCGGTCACCTCGGCGATCCGCGGCACGAGTGCCGCTGCACGCCGCACCAGCTGGCGCACTACGCGACACGCGTCTCGGGCCCGCTCCTCGACCGGATCGACCTGCATGTCAACGTCGCCGCGGTCTGCTCCGGCGATCTGAGCGGCAACCGTACCGGCGAGCCGTCGGCCGCGATCCGCACACGCATCGTCCTCGCACGCGCCCGCCAAGCCGCTCGCTTCGGGGCCGACACCTCGATCACCAACGCCCGCATGAGCGATCGACTTCTCCGCGCCCACGCGCAACCGGACGACGCCGGACGCCAGCTGCTCGAACGCGCCATGACGCGTCTCGGCCTCAGCGCCCGCGCCTACACGCGCATCCTGAAGGTCGCCCGTACCATCGCCGATCTGGCCGAACGCGACACGATCAGCGCAGCCGACGTCGCCGAAGCGATCCAGTACCGGAGCCTCGACCGCCCGCTCGGGTAGGCCCCGGGTCGCGCGCTGCAGCCGCGCGAGCACGCGACCGGCCGGTGGCCCCACCGCAAGCTGCCGGCTTGTTCGGGTTCAGCCACGTTTGGAAAAAATTGGGCAGAGCCCCGTCAATCGTGACAACATCGACCCAGTGGTGCAGGTTCGTTTTTCGGGGGAGACGTCAGAAGCTTACGCTCGGAGGCAGCTCATCTTCATCCTCACGGACAGCCAACCGGTCGCATTGGGGTGTCCACTTGGTCACGACTGACGGTTAGCGGCAGTTCGACGACACAGCACCACCCCATGCCCGCTCGCTCTTCGGCGAGGAAGGAGCCACCGTGTGCCTCCACGAGGGTGCTCACCACGAAGAGGCCAAGCCCCACGCCACCGTGGCTCCTCGGCGCGTCGACGAAGGCCTGCCCGATAGCCACGCGATCTCCGTGGCTGACTCCTGGGCCGGAGTCAGCCACGGAAATACTCACGCGATCATCGGCACTCGTTGTTTCGATCTCCACCGTGCAGCCAGGCTCAGCATGGCGTACCGCATTCGCGACCAGGTTGTCGACAATGCGTGTCACGGCGACTTCGTCGAGCATGCACACCGGTATCAAGCCCGGCGTGACCACAAGCGAGACCCCGCGGACCCGCGCCGCAAGAGTATGCTGGTCAACCGTGCGTGCCACAACCGCATTCACTGCCAGCTCCGTTGGGTGCAAGCGGTACGTCCCCGTGTGCAGACGAGCGTATTCTGCGAAGTTCTGCACCAACCGCCGGAGGTAGTCGCTGTTCCGTGTCACCAAACTCAGTAGGGGGCGTGCCTCGTTGCGGTCTCCCCGCTCCACGGCATCCCCGAGCGACGTTATGCCAAGCCCGATGGCGGTTGTCGGGCTGCCAATGTCGTGCGCGAGAGTCGCCAGCAGCTCTGTCCGTGCCCGGTCGGCGGCTTCCACCGCGGCGATACGCCGCTGCTGCGAGCGGATCCGATGGACGAGGACTCCGTAGAACAATGCAGCGCTGAAGAGGCACGTAACCTCCAGCAGATGGGTCTGTTGCCATACGGCCGAGGGCTCGCCCTGTGCGAGGACCCACAGGTAGGCCAGACACACTGCCAGGACGCCGACGAGCATCAGCAGGAGGTTCTCGGCCAGCGCGGCGAAGAAGAGGACGAAGAAGTACAGGAAGAAGAACTCCGCGCTTCCGCTCTCGGTCAGCACCATGCTGGCTGAGATCCAGAGGGAGTCCAGGACCACCACGAAGCCCGCGACCCGAGAGCGGCCGGATCCTTCCAGGCCGATCCGGCTCAGGAAAACGTTCGAGGCCAAGGCCACGGCGATGATGCCTGCGGACGCCGTCGAGCCGCCGGTCCAGCCGTCCCGACCAACCAGGAGATAGCTCACCGCGATGATCAATACGTAGCGCAGCAGGACGAGTTCCCGAAGATGAATGTGCGCGTGTAATCCTGAGAACATGGGCTTGCTCCCTATCGCGAGCGCTCGACGTTCCGATGACCCGACGACGCGAAGGACGCCCGTCTGCGCATGCTACGAGCGCCTCGGTGTCATCATAGCCCGCAGCGTGGCGAGCGCCTCGTTGCGCAACTGCCAAGCACGCGCTTCGCTCAAACCCAGGCGCGCCCCCACCTCCCACAGCGAGCGGTCCTCGCCATAGTAGAGCTTCAGGACGTTGGCCTGTCGCGCGGGGAGACGGGCGAGCGCGGCACCGAGCTGCCGGGCCTGTTCCCGCGCCACAACGTGCGCGAACGGATCCTCGCCGCTGGCGCCGTCGAGAGCCTTCTCCAGCACATCGATCGGGACGGCGATCGTTGATGTGAGGACGAGGACGGACTGGAGAGCTGACAGGCCCAGTCCCGACGCGGCGGCCAGCTCATCGAGTGCAGGCTCCCTGTGCAATGTCATCGCGAGCCGTGACTGCGTTGCCGCAAGGTGCTCGGCGCGGCGGGAGATACCGCGCGACTGACGGTTTTCGCGTCGCAGGCCGTCGAACATAGCGCCGCGGATGCGCGCGCCCACATACGTGCGAAAGGATGCCCCACCATCCTCGCGATACCGACTCGCCGCGCTCAGGAGCCCCTCCATCCCCCAACTCAGGAGATCATCGAACGTGATGGACGGTGGGCTCGATCGCGCTATGCGGTTCGCGATGCGGTGCACGAGCGGGAGGTTCCGGCGGCAGGCCGCCTCCAGCGCTTCGCGTCCGCCCGCGGGAACGCCGTGTCGTGCCTTCCTCATCGGAGCAGTGGTCCGTGGCCGCGCGCCGGGGCGGCACTCGGGGTGAGGAGCCGCACGGCGATCTGATCCACGGCCTCGTGTGGCCCTGGTGCCATGAGCGTCCCGGCGAGATGGGCGGTGCGACGCGTCAAATCCAGCCGTCCGTCGAAGGGGAGCGCGCCGAGATAGTGGAGATCGGCCGCGATCGTCGCGCTACAGAGGCCGGCCATGACCGCGAAGGCCTCCATGCCATTGGCGTGGTCCTCAACGCGATTGACCAGCACTTCCACGGCGATTCTTGGGAGCTTGGCCGCCAGCGCCGTCAGAAGGGCCGCGTGCTTGCCGTACGTGTCTTGGCCCGGTGTCATCACCAGGACCGGACAGTCCGCAAGGCCGGCGAAGAAGAAGAGATTTGGGGAGATCCCGGTGTCGATCAAGAGTAGGTCGCAGTCGGGGCGGAGATCCTCGACGGCCTGCTGCAAGAGCAAGCGTTCGGCGGCGCTCAGGACCCGGGTTGGGTCTGAGTGGGATCCGCTGGCGACTACCCGGAGGCCCGGCCAGGCCGTCGCTTCCATGGCGTCCATCAGTGAGCAGCGGCCCGCGAGGACGTCGGCGAGGCCACACGACGGAATGACACTGAACGCCCGCTCGAGGTTCCCGAACCCCAGATCCGAATCGAGAACGACGACGCGGCCTCCGGCGGCAGCGGCCACCGCGATGGCCAGCCGGGCCGAAACCGTCGTGCTCCCCGCGCCATTGCTTCCGACCACCGTAATGACTTGCATCGGTGTCCCCTTCCGATGCGTCCCATGGAGTCAGAGCGAGAATCTAAGGTTGGATCGCTTTCAACTAGTTCGGAGTGTGGGCCTGAAGACGCACAGCCCTGGCATTTGCGACAACCGTGCCAGGTTGGCGCTGCGTAGGTAGTAACCCCTCGACTTCGTTGCTGCCGGCACAACCAAGTGTAGAGCGGCGCCGACGGATCGTGTGAGTTTGACACAGCGCCAATCCACGCCAGTCAGGAAACCGGCGCGGGGAGTCGGGAAAGTGACTCGGTAGCTTGCAAGAACATCGGCGGTAGGATGCCAGGGGCCGCCGCGCCGCGGACTCCCATCTGGACGCCGTGCTTTCGTCCACCCCGAGAAGCTGCGCGGCGTCCTTCTGGCTGAGCCCGAGAGCCTCGCGCTGGAGCTTGAGGCGTCGCCCGTGGGGCAAGCTCGGCTCATAGAGCACGTAGCCGATGGAGGTGATGAGCCGCGGTAGGAAGAAGGTCTTCGGCATGGATCGCCCGTCTCGGCCTCAGCGCCCGCGCCTACACACGCATCCTGAAGGTCGCCCGTACCATCGCCGATCTAGCCGAACGCGACACGATCAGCGCAGCCGCCGACGCACGGAGCGTCGGCGGCCGATCACAAGGTCCTAGTCGTCGAGCAGCGGAACGCCGAAGGTGTCGTTGAAGCCTTCGTGCGGCAGCTGCTCGCGGCCGTTGATCTCGGACACATCCGGGGGCTGACTGCCCTTCTCGTCGTCGACCAGCGTCGCGTTCAAGATGTTCACGTCGCCGCCCGCGGTGATGACGATCTCACCAGGCTTACCGAAGTCGTTGCGCACGGTCGCGCCCTCGAGATTGATGTTCCGCCCCGCGGTGAGCTTGATGTTCTCCGCGATCAGGAACTCGCTGCCGCCGCCGTCGATGTCGATCTCGGCCGTAACGAACATCTCGCTCTCAACCCCGCCCGTGAAGACGCTGCAGCACGGCGGAGTTGCCGTAGGCGTCGGGGACGGCGTCAACGTCGGCGTCACCGTCACCGTCACGGTGGGCGTGACCGTAGCCGTCACCGTGGCCGTGGGCGTCACCGTCGGGGTAGCCGTCACAGTCGGCGTCACGGTCGGTGTCGTCGTCGGCGTCGGCGTCACCGTTGGCGTTACTGTTGCCGTCGGCGTCACGGTCGGCGTCACCGTAGGAGTCGGGGTCGGCACGTTTGTCGGCGTCACGGTTGGCGTCGGAGTTGGCCCGCCGGTCTGGGTCGGAGTGACCGTCGGAGTAGGAGTAACCGTCGGTGTGACCGTTGGTGTCGCCGTGACGGTCGCGGTGACCGTCGGCGTCGGGCTCGGATTGATCAGCGGCGTGGTCGACGAGCTAGGAAGCGGCGTGGCAGTCAATGTCGGGGTAACAGTGGGGGTCGCTGTCGGCGTCACTGATGGCGTCGGCGTCGGGTTCTGCTCGCAGTTCTGGCAAAACGCCAGGGCTTCCTGCACCGGGTCCGTCACCGGACCGAGATCGTTCCGGAAGCCACGCTCGTTGAAACCGGACAGCTGCTGGGTCAGGCGCCGGACAGAAGCATCGCGCGACGTAATCCGGATGAGATCGCGTGGGCCGTGGGTCTCGATCAGCGAGCCCCCGCCCCAGATGACATCACCGTGCGCGTCGACCTCGAAGCGATTGCAGATGATGTGCGCGCCGAGGAAGGTGATCGTGCAGTTGGCGTTGTTGCACTGGAAGTCGACGTTGTCGCCAGCCGAGAGTTCCACGGGACCCTGGACGGTGATCGCGTTGCCGGCCTCGATATCGACATCCGCATTGGAGTCGGACGCGAGCAAATCGCCGGTGACCATCACCGTGTTCTGGGCCTCGAGGACGATGGCCTTCCGGGTGCCGCTCGACGCGATGGCGCCACCGTTCATCCCGTCGATGTAGATCGACTGCGCTTCAATGCGAATCTTGGTCGTGCTGCCCTTCGGCTCGATGAGGCCCTGAATCACGACCGTGTCGTCGGGAACGTCGATCACCGTGACGCTCGACCGCACTTCGCAGCGTGGGTCAGTATCACAATCGGTGATCGTCACCGTCGCGGACGCGGGTACCGCCAGAAACACGACCGTAAGCAAAACTAGAAATCGGAACTGTACCGTCACAAAGAGCCCTCCCAGGCGTTGCGCACATTGAATCACACCGACTCGGGCATGGGCAAGCCACGTAAATTCAGGGAAATTCGGAGGAACCCCAGCAAGCGACTCCGCATACTACATGCGTGAAGAACCCGCCGCGAACTCCCGACCCAGGAGCGCGTAGAGGTGCTGATCGAGGAAACGACCCCCAATCCAGTGCGCCTCACGCAGCCGCCCCTCGCACACGAAACCCAGGCGCTCGGCAACGTTTCGGCTCCGCTCGTTCCCAACCGCGCACCGTAGGACGATCCGATGCAGACCCGCCGGACCGAACGCGAAGGCCAACATGAGCCGCGAAGCACGCAGAACGTAGCCACGCCCTTCCACGCCCGACGCGATCCAATACCCGAGTTCGGCCGAGCGATCGAACCACTCGACGTAGTGAAGCCCGATCGTCCCGCATAGCTCGCCCGCGACGAAAACCCCAAGGACCACGCTCCGGCGCCGCCGCCGCTCTTCGCCGGCGTCCGCGATGAAGCGAGCGCTGTCGCGCTCCGTCCGGGTCTCCTCGACCCAGGGCAGCCAGCGACCCAGTCGCTCCCGGTCGGCGTCGATCAGGCGAAAGAGCGAGCGCGTGTCGGCCGAGGTGAGCGCCCGCATGAAGATCTCGCCGTCTCGAAGCTCCACCGCCTCGAACGGCGAGACGGGCTGGGGGGCACGACGCTGAGCCATAGGCGCCTAGTGGTAGATCTCCATCAACTCGATCACACCCATCTCCTTGAGCCGCGCGAACAAGCACCCGCGCACCTCTTTCGATGTCGCAAGCCCACGCACCTCGCGCGCAACGTCCTCGGCCTCCGCGAAGGACACCGAACGGATGAACCGTTTCACGATCGGAATGAAGAATGGCCCCATACTGAGGTCGTCGAGTCCCATGCCGAGGAGCAGCAGGGTACTCAAGGGGTCCGCGGCCATCTCGCCGCACATCCCGACTGACTTGCCAGCATCCTTCGCGGCCCGTGCCACGTCGGCGATCGCGGCCAGGACGGCCGGGTGCAGCGGTTCGTAGAGCGGAGCGACTTTGGAGTTGTTGCGATCAACCGCCAGCAGATACTGGATGAGATCGTTGGTGCCGATACTGAAGAAGTCGACCTCCTCGATCAAGCGCGGCGCCAGCCACACCGCGGCCGGCACCTCGATCATGATGCCCACCGGCATGGCACGATCGTAGGGCAGCCCCGCCTCGTCGAGCTCGGCCCGCGCCTCGTCGAGGAGCTCCTTGACCCGACGAACCTCCTCCAGACTCGAGATCATCGGAAACAGGATCCGCACCGGCCCGAACGCACCCGCCCGGAGAATGGCTCGAAGCTGCATCTTGAAGATCGCCGGCATCTCCACCGAGATACGAATGGAGCGCCATCCGAGAAAGGGATTCTCCTCTTGATGGGTCGTGAGGTAGCTCGCGTACTTGTCGGCGCCGAGATCCAACGACCGGATCGTCACCGGACGACCGCCCATCCTTTCGATGACGACACGATACAGGGCCAGCTGCTCGTCTTCGCTCGGAAACTCCTTGTGGGAGAGGAAGGGAATCTCGGTCCGAAACAGGCCCACACCCTCGGCGCCATGCTCGTCGGCGAAGTGCACATCACCCAGGAGGCCGATGTTCGCGTAGAGATTGACGCGATGGCCATCGGTCGTCTCCGCGGGCAGGTCGCGAATGGCTTCCAACTCGCGATTGAAGGCCTGATATCCACGCTCGAGGCGCTGGTACTCGCGCACGACATCTGGCCCGGGATTCACGTAGACGACGCCCGAGTTGCCATCGACGATGACGTGGTCGCCCTCATGCAGCACGTCGGCGATGTGCCCGACACCCACGACGGTAGGAATCTCGAACGACTTCGCCAGAATCGACGCGTGTGAGGTGACACCTCCGGTCGCCAGGACGATGCCCTTCGGGCGCTCGCCCGCCATCATCGAGAGATCAGAGAACGTGAGGTCGGAACCCACGAGAATCGCGTCGGCGTCGAACGCCCGTTCCTGCTCCTCGAGCCCGAGCAGGTTACGCAGAATCCGCTGCCCGATGTCGCGAATGTCGGAAGCGCGCTCGCGCAGGTACCCGTCGGACATGGCGAGGAACGCCGCCGCGTAGTCGTCGACCACGTGCTTGAGGGCACTTTCGGCGGCGTAGCCTTCGAGAATGCGACGCTCGATCTTCCCGATGAAGCTCTCGTCCTCGAGCATCATGCGCTGGGCGTCGAACAGGGCACTGTCGACCTCTGGAGCCAGCGTATGCATCTTGCTCTTCAGCCGTACGAGTTCGTCACAGGACTGCGCGACGGCCGTCGTGAGATGGTCGCGCTCGGCCTCCGGATTGGTTGCCCGATGCTCCTCGATCTCGTCGAGGCTCACCTCCGGGTGCTGCAGGTGCGCCCGCCCTCGCACGAATCCCGGCGCCGCACCCGTGCCCGTGAGTCGATGCTGGGTGGTCCGCCGCTTGGCGCCGGACTTCCGATGCGCCCCCTCCTGTTCGTATGCGTCCAGGCGCCGAATCGCATCCATCATGCGCGCGCGATAGGCCTGACGTTCCTTCTCTTTGCTCTCGAGCGATTCATGCAGGCGCGCCTGCGTGATGATGCCGCGGACCTGAACGGCAATCGCCCGCAGCAGCCGGAGTTCGGTCGGCGTGAACCGTCGGCGACGGAGCGTTTGCACCACGAGCACACCGAGCACGGTGCGACGCTCCTGGATCGGCACCCCGAGAAACGAATGGTAGCGCTCCTCACCAGTCTCCGGGAAGTATTTGTACCGCGGGTGCGCCAGGGCATCGACAACGACGACGGGCTCCCCTTTTTCGATCACGAGGCCACTGAGTCCCTCGTCGAGCCCCATCGTGACCTTGCCCACGGCCCCACGATCGAGCCCCGTCGTGGCCCACAACGTGAGTTTCCGATCCTTGGGATCGAACAAATACAGCGAACACACCTCGGAGCGCATACGCTCGGCAACGATGCGTACGATATTGTCGAGCGTCCCCTGGAGATCCTGCGAGTGCCCGATGAGCGTCCCAATGTCGTCGAGGACGGCGAGCCCGGGACGCTTCGGTGCCCGCGACCGCGCAGGCGCGGACTTCCCCGAGACCGTCTTTCGATTGACACGTTTCACGTTGGGACCCACATCGATGTTTCGTGCTCGAGCGTACGACCGCGAGAGGGGAGCCAAACCGGAAGGCTTTTGCGCCGCCGCTCAGTCGGAAAAGAGCGACACCAGGCAACGTACTATATCGCAGGCCCCGCCGAACAAACAACGCGCAAACACGGGCGAACGACGCAGCGCGGCGTGCGGCGTGCTATCGGCAACGATACGGTAGGTGGCCGAGCACTCGCTGCCCCGCGCCGAGGGCGCGGGCGCGGCGAATGCACGCCACCGTGTACCGCTTCGCGCTGCGTACCGCGGCGACTATCGACGCCCCCTTGGCGAGCTCGGCCGCGAGAGCGGCGGCGAACGTGCATCCCGTCCCGTGCACTGGGGCCCCAGACACGCGACGGCCACGCAGGATTTCAACGGTACGCCCGACCGCAAGCACGTCAACGGCATCACCGGTGAGGTGCCCGCCCGTGACGACGACCGCGCCCGCCCCCAGCGCGCGGATCCGCCGCGCGGCCTCACGCATTGCATCGACGTTCAACACGGGCTCGCCGATCAATGCCGACGCTTCGGCGAGGTTCGGTGTCACGACGGCCGCCAACGGGAGCAAACGGGTGCGCAGGAGTCGCAGGCCGTCCCCACGAAGCAACCGCGTGCCGGCGCTGGCGCGCACTACCGGATCGACGACGATGGGTCCGACGCGACGCCCAGCGAGGGCCTCGGCCACGACCGCCACCGTTGGAGCGCCGAGCAACATGCCGATCTTGATCGCGTCGGCGCCGAGATCGTCGAGGACCGCGTCGATCTGGGCGCGCACGAGACGTGGCGGCACCCCGCGGATCGCGCGGACGGCCACTGTGTTCTGCGCCGTGACCGCCGTCACCACCGACGTACCGTAGACGCCACGCGCCGCGAAGGTCTTGAGATCCGCCTGCAAGCCAGCACCCCCGCCGCTGTCGGAACCAGCGATCGTCAGCACGCGCACCACGCCGCGCACCCGCCGCCGCCTAGGAAGCGCCGACGACACGCCCGAGCGCGCTCACGACCGCAGCTACCTGCTCGTCCGCAAGCTCCGGGCGCATGGGAAGCGCCAGGCATTCACGACTCGCACGATCGGCCTCGGGAAAATCCTGAGGCCGATGATCGAGGGTCGCGAAGCACGGCTGCGCATGGAGGGGAATCGGATAGTAGACCTGCGTCTCGATCCCCTCCGCGGCCAGCCCGCTCCGCACGCGATCACGCTCACGCACCCGTACGACGTAGTGATGAAAGACATGCCCAGGCGTGAGCGCCGGCCGCCGCACCGTCGCCGCGAGGGTCGGGTCGGCCGCGAGCAACGTGTCGTAGCGCTCGGCGACCGCACGCCGCGCCGCGTTCCACGGATCGACATGCGGCAACTTGGCTCCTAACACCGCCGCCTGCACCGCATCGAGTCGGGAGGCCACGCCCGCGACCACATGGCGATACGGATCCCCATCGACGCCGTGTCGCGCACGCATGCGAAGCGCTGCCGCATCGGCCTCGTCGAGGCAAACGACACAACCACCGTCCCCCGCCGCACCGAGATTCTTCGTCGGGTAGAAGGAGAAGCAGCCGAACCGCCCGAAGGTCCCCGCCGACCGCCCCGCCCCCGCCACGCGCGCGCCGATCGCTTGGGCGGCGTCCTCGATCAGGACTAGGCCGTGCTCGGAGGCCAGCTCGCGGAAGACCTCGATGGCACACGGCCGACCAAACAGGTGGACGGGCAACAGCCCACGCACGATTTCGCCCCCGGGGGCGTGCACGAGTCCCCCGACGCGCCGACAGTCCTCGCGAAGCCAACGTGCCGTGGCCGTCGGATCGAGATTGAAAGACTCGGCCTCGATATCGACAAAGTAGGGCCGCGCCCCGGTTCGTGCGATCGCGCTGGCACTCGCGACGAAGCTGAACGGAGACGTCAGCACCGCGTCCCCGGCACCAATGCCTGCCGCGACCATTGCCAGGTAGAGGGCATCGGTTCCCGACCCCACGCCGACGACATGCGGCACGTCCAGGTAGCGTGCCAATGCCTGTTCAAAGGCCGCAACGGCGGGCCCCAAGACGAAGGCGTGCGACTGCAACACCTCGTCGACGGCCGCGCGCACAGCATCTCCCACAGCGGCGTCCTGCGCTTGGAGGTCGACAAACCGCACGCGCACGTCAGGCACGAGGCATTCTCGTGGCGGCTCCCCACGCTGTCAATCGGCCCGACACGCGCTCAACCCGGCGCCAGCGCGCCGCCCGCTGCGGACCGGCAACCAAAAGGCCGCTTCGGTGTTTCCACCAGGATCACGACACAACGAGTTGACGGTTGCCCGGACGCAGCGATATTGAGGAGTTGAGCAGTCAATGCCGAAAAAGCGGCAAGCGAGGAAGAAGCGGCAGCGCAAGGGGTTGTGGCGGCGGATCGTGGTGGGAGGCGTGCTCCTCCTCCTCACTGCCACGAGCCTGGTCGCGTGGATTACCTACCGGGAGCTGACCTACGACCTACCATCGGTCGACAAGCTTCTCCGCTATGAACTACCTGTCGCGACCCGCGTGTTCGCACGCGATGGCGCGCTGCTCGGCGAGTTCTACACCGAGAAGCGCTATTTGGTGCCGATCGCGCGTATCCCGCCGGTCGTCCGCCAAGCCTTCATCGCCGCGGAAGACTCGAACTTCTATCGTCACAAGGGAGTCGACGTGTCCGGCATCGCACGCGCGGCCATCGCGAATTTCACCGCGGGGGGCGTCGTCCAGGGCGGCAGCACGATCACGCAGCAAGTCGTCAAGTCACTCCTGCTCACTCCCGAGAAGAGCTACGAGCGCAAGGCAAAGGAAATTCTCCTGTCACTGCGACTCGAGCGCGAACTCAGCAAGGACGAGATCCTCTACCTCTATCTGAACCTGATTTATCTCGGCAGCGGCTCGTACGGCATCGGCGCCGCGGCCCAGGAATACTTCGGGAAGGATGTCTCGCAGCTGACGGTGGCCGAGGCGGCACTGCTCGCGGGCTTGCCGCAGGCCCCGAGCCGGTACTCGCCCCGCCGGCACTGGAAACGCGCCAAGCATCGGCAGCGCTACGTGCTCGAACGCATGGCGCGAGAGCGGTTCGTCACCTGGAAAGAAGCGGAACAGGCACTACGCACCCCGATCGCGCTCACCGACCACGGCGATCGCACGCCGGCCTACCTCGCTGCCCCCTACTTCGTCGAACACGTGCGACGGCTCCTCGAAGAGCGCTACGGCGGGACAGTGCTCCGGAATGCCGGGCTGAACGTTCACACGACCGTCGATCTCGCCGACCAACATCTGGCCGAGACGGCGCTCCGCGAGCAATTGCGGAAGGTCGATCGAGGTCGAACTGGCGCCCGCCCCTTGCGGCGCCTCTCGACCCGCGAAGCCGAACGCTACCTGGCAAAGGCGCGCAAGGGAAAGAGCGCACGTCAGCCCGTCGTGGGACGCTCCTATCGAGGCCTGGTGCTTGGCACAGCCGAGGGCGGCGGCTTCCGGGTGCAGCTCGACGGGTCGGTGGGACACCTTATCAGCACGAAGGAGGTTCGGCTCCCGCGCCTGGCGACACACGACCTCGTCGCCGTACGCCGCCTGCCCGGCCGCGACGGCATCGAGCTAACGCTCGACACGGAGCCGCAGCTCGAAGGCGCCTTGGTATCGATCGACCTTTCCAATGGCGACGTCCGGGCTCTGGTCGGCGGCTACGATTTTCGCCGCAGCCAGTTCAACCGCGCCACCCAAGCGGTCCGCCAGCCGGGCTCAGCCTTCAAACCGTTCGTCTTCGCCGCGGCGCTCGACCGCGGATACACGACCTCCTCGGTGCTGGTCGACGAGCCGATCGTCCTCCCTGGCCATCGTGAGGCCTGGGCGCCGAGCAACTACGACAAGAAGTTCGTGGGACCGATCACGCTGCGGAAAGCACTGGCGCTGTCCCGCAATGTCGTCACGGTCAAGCTCGCCCAGAACATTGGCCTGAACTACCTCGTGGACTACCTGCCCCGCTTCGGCTTCGCACGCGATTTCGAGCGCCACATGGCGATCTCGCTCGGGACGGCCGAGGTCACGCCCCTCGAGCTCACCCAAGCGTACAGCGTCTTCGCAAACCAGGGACGACGAATGGAAGCCCGGTTCATCACCAAGATCGTCGATCCGCATGGTACGGTACTCGAGGAGTTCCCCCCAACCTCGGAGTCCGTGATCTCCCCCGAGACCGCGTACCTCGTGACCAGCATGCTGACCAGCGTCGTCGAGCGCGGCACCGCCAAGCGCATCCGCGCGCTGGGACGACCCACCGCCGGCAAGACCGGCACGACGAACGACTTTCACGATGCCTGGTTCGTCGGCTACACGCCGGAGCTCGTGACGGGGGTCTGGGTCGGCTACGACAGCGAGCGCAGTCTCGGGAAGAAGCAAACAGGCGGGAGCGTCGCCGCACCGATCTTCCTCAAGTATATGCAGGGCGTGCTCGGCGATGCGCCGGTCAGCACGTTCGCCATCCCCGAAGGTATCTCCTGCGTCAACATGAGCGAGAATCGTACGAGACTCGGGGCCGACATGGTGGAGTGCTTCAAGGCAGGAACGGCGCCCCGCAACGGACAGCCGAGCGAAGAGCTCTTCTCCGACGAGCTCGACAGCGTCATCAGCCGGCTCCGCCTCCGGCGTATCGGGGGCGGCTCGCGGGGCGACGGGCTCGAGGAGGACAACCTCGAACCCTTCCCCGGCGGTGTCGAGGTGATCGAAGCAGACGAGCGGGGCCAGGATTGGGGCCAGCCCTCAGCCGACGACTATCTCCCCGGAGATGCCGACCGCGCCGAGCGTCTCCGCTTCGAGCATCTCGACGACGAGGCCTACCGCGCGCGCCTCCGGCGCCGCTTCCAGCGCGAACTTGGCGACCCGCAGTATCGTCCGGTCCGCGCACCGGAACTCGACAGCGGCATCATCGAAGAATCGCTCCAATAGCGCACCCTCACAGATCCCAGTACGCACGCTGTACGGCTTCCGCACCGGCCAGGGCACCCACCTGCGGCACTGGCGTGCTCAGTGCGTCCGCGAGGGTTCGACCGCCGAGTTCGTCGAGGACCGCCGGGACCGACGTGCGAAGCGCGTCCATGTCGTACCCTCCCTCGAGGACCGCCGCCAGGCGGCCGCCTGCGTGCGCTGCGGCGACCCGCAGCAACACCCGCGTCATGGCACGGAAGCCCGCATCGGTGACACCCATACTCGCAAGCGGGTCTCGCCGATGCGCATCGAACCCCGCGGAGATCAACACGACCTCGGGGCGAAACTGCATCGCGATCGGCTCGATGAGCGACGTGAAGGCGCTGACGTACTCGTTGTCGTCGCACCCCGCAGCGAGCGGCACGTTGACGGTCCGCCCCTCCCCCGACCCGGCACCCACCTCACGGGCGGCGCCGGTTCCCGGGTAAAAGGGATACTGATGCGTCGACACGTAGAGTGCATCCGGATCGGTGTAGAAGCTCGCCTGGGTCCCGTTGCCATGATGGACATCCCAGTCGACGACGAGAACGCGATCGATGCCGTGCCGCTTCCGAAGATGGTGAACCCCAATCGCGACGTTGTTGAAGAGGCAGAATCCCATGGCGCGATCCGTCTCGGCGTGATGCCCGGGTGGACGCACGAACGCGAAGCCGTTGTCGACATCGCCGGCGATGACCGCGTCGAGCAGATGCAACACTCCACCGACGGCGAGTCGGGCGGTCTCGAACGAGTCGGACGACACGGGCGTGTCGGCGTCGAACGCGCCCGCACCATGCCCCGCGGTCGCGGCTACGCGTTCGACATGCGCCGTGACGTGATTGAGCGCAAGCTCCTCGTGCGTCGCCAGACGCGGCTCCAGCGCGACGAGGTCGTCGCGACGATAGTCGGCGAGCGTCTCCCGAATGACACGAATCCTGTGCGGGCTCTCGGGATGCCCCCTGCCGGTGTCATGCGCTTCGTAGCGCCTATCGACCACGAGTCCGGTCCTCATGCGAGGACTATACCGCTCCCTGATCGCGGGCGGGAACGCCGCACGGCGACTTTCGGAATTGACTCCCCTGGGGCTGTGCAATAGCGTCACGACTACGCATCCCCGCTCGCACGTCGGCCAGGGATCGGTGGTGGGTCAATTGTTCGGTATAGGAATGCCCGAGCTGCTGGTGATTCTCGTTGTGGCGCTCGTCGTCCTCGGACCGAAGCGCCTACCGGAAGTGGCTCGTTCGCTCGGGAAGGGCCTGGCCGAGTTCCGACGGGCAACCAGCGACGTTACCGACGAGATGCGGAAGGCGAAGCGCAGCATCGAGGACGAAGCACGCGCCGTAGAACGAGAGGCCGCGCGGGCGGCCGCAGGAAAACCGCCCAAGAAAAAGAAGGACAAGAAGCGGGCGGCCGACGACGACGCCACACCCTCGGCAGAGAGACCCGCGGCCACGGCCTCGGCAGAGGCCCCGACGGGCACCGTGGCGCACGAGGCACGCGCCGACGACGCACCTGCGGACGCGCCTGCGGACGCGAAAGATGCGGCCGCAACCGACCCCCCTGGTGAATGATCGGCGCCTCGATGCCGCTCATGGCGCACCTCGAGGAGTTGCGCTGGCGGATCCTGAAGACTCTGGCTGCAGTCGCCGTCGCGTTTGGCGTCTGCTACGCGGTCTCTGAACCCATCTTCCACCTGCTGAGCGCCCCGCTGCTCGCGCTCAGCGAAAGCCCGCTCACGCTCATCGGCACAGGCGTCACCGAGGCCTTCTTCACCCGCCTGAAAGTCTCGCTGATCGCCGCCATCTTCCTGGCCAGCCCGGTGCTATTCTTCCAGGCCTGGCGCTTTGTCGCCCCGGGAATGCACGCGCACGAGAAGCGCTCGGCGATCCCATTCGCCATCGCCGCGACGTTCTTCTTCGTCGCCGGCGGCACCTTCTGCTATCTCGTCGTCTTCCCGGTCGGCTTCGCGTTCTTCCTGCGCGAGTACGAAGCGATCGGCGTCGCACCGACGATTCGGATCAGCGAGTACCTGACGTTCGCCGCGCGCATGCTGCTCGCGTTCGGCATCACGTTCGAGCTCCCGGTCGTCACCTTCTTCCTCGCACGCATCGGCGTCGTGACGCACCGGACATTGATCGGCTGGTTTCGCTACGCCGTGCTGTTCATCTTCGTGCTTGCGGCCATGCTCACGCCCGGGCCCGACATCGCCTCACAGCTGCTGCTCGCAGCGCCGCTGCTCCTCCTCTACGGCGTGAGTATCGGCATCGCGTTCGTGTTCCAACGGGGCACCGTCGTTTCGGAAGACACGGACGACGCAACGGACGATGAGGACGAGCCCGCCTAGGCGAGGCCCGACAACGCCGACCGGCAATCGGCTACACCGGTAGCAGCGTCCACGGCACGCGGGGCCGCAAGGATTCGAGAATGGCGTGCGCGTCGGCGACGAAGTCCGGTACGGCGAGCACGACGAGATCGGCCGCGTGTCGGTCGAGGGTGCGCACGACGGCGATGCCCTCGTACGACTCGAAGATGAACTTGACGAACGCGATGTCGGCGCGGGCCACGCGGATCTTGATCTCGACGATGTGCCGCTGCGGAACGTTGTCCTCGACGTCGCTCATCGCTTGCCGAAGAGTCGGTCGAGGTCGTCGCGCGGGTTCCCGCCCGAACGCTCGATCGTCGTCGCATCCGCCGAGGACGCCGGCGCGAAATACTCGCAGAAGTTGCTCCGCGCCTTGTCGGCTACGTGCTCGGCCTGCGGCTCCCGACATCCGTTCGAAAGCCCGCGCTCGTAGAACGAACAGTTGCGGCAGCTGCGGAGCTCGTCGCCACACCGTGGGCACGTGTCGCGCCGACCGACCCGCTCCGTCCGAGCAATCTCGGCGCGGCACCCCGCGCACCGCATCGTCATAGGGTGAGACGGGTGTGGATCCACCCGATCGTCCGCTCGAGGAGCTCGGCAAGATGAGCTGGGTCCGAATACCGATGGTCACAGCCTGGAGTAACGACGAGTTCCTTGGGCTCGGGAAGGGCCTCGAAGAGCGCGTGAGCGTCGTCGACCGGCACCACGCGATCGGCCTCGCCATGCAACACGAGGGTTGCTGCGCGCACCCGAGCGGCGGCCTCCAGCACGTCAACCCCGGCGCAGTCGTCGAGAAATGTGCTGTTCAACCGCCCGGTGCTCTCCTGGCGATAACCATCGCGCCGCCAAGCTCGGAGGGTGGCCGGATCCATCCGGGTCAGGATGTCGCCCGGGCGGGACACCGCGGCGAAGGTCACCATCGCCTGCACGCGCGGCTCGTCCCCCGCGAAGCGCACCACGACCGCGCCCCCCAGGCTCGAGCCCACCAAGCCGATACGCGGAACGCCGGCTTCCCAGAGATAGTCGCAAGCCCCGGCGAGATCATCCACTTCTCCGCTGATGGTGAGGTCCTCGAACCGCCCCTCGGATTCTCCGACGTACGAGAAGTCGAACCGGAGGCACGCGTAACCGAGGGCCGGCAATCGCGCCGCAAGGGCCTGATGCTTGGTGCCCTCCTTGGTGGACTCCATGCCGTGGCACAGCACGACCGTCGGCACGCCCGCGAGCCCGGACACCCCTGACGGCAGGTGCACGACCCCAGCAAGGCGCACGCCACGCCGACTCCTCAGGTCCACTCGCGCCTCTGTGATCACGTGCTGCCGTCGCCTCCGGTCGAGTGCTTGCCGACGCCCCGTTGCGGCCGACTCCGCCCGGTTGATACCATGCACGTCTGGGGCGGGCGAGTGTCATGGGGGACGGAGAAGCACGGAAACCGCGGGGGGATCGCAAGTCGCGCGTGGCAGCGCGACTGATCGGCGATTTCGCCAGCTACCTGCATCACGAAGTGCGCGCGTCGCCTCACACGATCAAGGCGTACCGCACCGACCTGCAGCAATTGGCAACGTTCCTCACCGCCGAGGGCCAGACGCTGGCGACGGTCGACGTGTACGGCGTGCGCGCCTACCTGGCGAGTCTCGCAGGCACCGCGCAGAAGTCGTCGGTCGCGCGGAAACTCGCCGCGCTCAAGCACTTCTTTCGATATTGCGAGCACAACGGCGAACGAGCAGCAGACCCGGCCGCGGCGCTCGGTGGGCCGAAACGCGAGCGTCACCTCCCGCCACACTTCTCGGTCGACGAAGTCTTCCGCGTACTCGATGGAGTGCAGGGTCAAGGACCCCGGACATGCCGTGATCGCGCGATCCTCGAACTCCTCTACTCGACGGGGATCCGGGTCAGCGAGCTCGCCGCACTCGACTGGCGCGACATCAATCGTCGCGCCGAGGTCGTCCGGGTGCTCGGCAAGGGGGCCAAAGAACGCATCGTCCCCGTCGGGGCCACGGCCCTGAAGGCACTCGAGGACTATCGGCGCCATTGGCCCACCAACCAATGTAAGGACACCGATGCCGTCTTCCTGAATCAACGCGGGACCCGCCTGACCGTTCGCAGCGTCGGACGCATCGTTGCGCACTACGTGGGACGAGCCCACACCCGCGTCACCGGGGGCCCGCACGCGTTTCGGCACTCGTTCGCGACCCACCTCCTCAACGCCGGCGCCGATCTTCGCGCCATCCAGGAGTTGCTCGGCCACGCGCGCCTGTCGACCACGCAACAGTACACCCATGTCAATTTCGCGCACCTTGCAGAGGTGTACGATCGCGCCTTCCCTCGGGCGTGACGTTTACAGGACCCCGTCCCGCCGCTACTGTCGGGACGTGATCAGCACCCCCCAGCAGGCAGGCGCGACCTTCCACGCGACGACCATCGTGTCGGTACGACACCGCGGCGGCGTCGTCATCGTCGGAGACGGTCAGGTCTCGATCGGCGACACTGTCGTGAAACACGGAGCGCGGAAAGTACGGCGCTTGCATCACGATCGCGTGCTGGCGGGCTTCGCCGGCGGTGCCGCCGATGCCTTCACCCTCTTCGAGCGCTTCGAAGAGAAACTCGAAGGGGCCAACGGCAACCTCCGCCGCGCCGCCGTCGAACTCGCCAAGGACTGGCGGACCGATCGAATGCTCCGTCGGCTCGAGGCACTGCTGATCGTCGCCGACGCCGAGTCTACGCTCGTCGTGTCGGGCAGCGGCGACGTGATCGAACCAGACGATGGCGTCATCGCGATCGGCTCGGGCGGAAACTACGCACTCGCTGCCGCGCGCGCCCTGGTCACCCACGCGGATATGGACGCGCGTAGTGTCGCCACCGAGGCGATGCGCATCGCCGCCGGCATCTGCATCTACACCAACGACCAGCTCGTCATCGAGGAACTATGATCGGTCCCACCCCGACGACCGCTCCCGCGGAATTTCCGCACACCATGACGCCGCGCGAGATCGTCTCGGAACTCGATCGCTACATCGTCGGGCAACGCGCCGCCAAGCGCGCCGTCGCCATCGCACTCCGCAATCGTTGGCGCCGGCAGCAGGTCGCCGAGGATCTCCGCGACGAGATCACGCCGAAGAACATCAGCATGATCGGGCCGACCGGCGTCGGGAAGACGGAAATCTCGCGGCGGCTCGCCAAGCTCGCGCACGCGCCGTTCGTGAAAGTCGAAGCTTCGAAATTCACCGAGGTGGGCTACGTCGGTCGCGACGTCGAGTCGATCATCCGAGACCTCGTCGAGCTGGCAATCGCCATGGTCAAAGCCGAGGAGAAGGAAAAGGTCGAGCGGCACGCACGCGAAGTCGCCGAGGAGCGCGTGCTCGACCTCCTACTGCCGCCACGCCCCGTGGCGGGTCCTGGCGAGAACCCAGAAACCAGCGAGGCCGCGGAGTCCGCTAGCTCGACCCGCGAGAAGCTGCGACGCATGCTCCGCGACGGCCGTCTCGACGAACGCGTGGTCGAGGTCGAGGTAACCAAGACCGCCTCGCCGACGTTCGAAATCCTGAGCCCGCAGGGCGTGGAGGAAATGGAGCTCAACGTCAAGGAGCTCTTCTCGAACCTCCTCCCGAAAAAGACCAAGAAAACACACGTGCCCGTCACGGAGGCGCTCACCATGCTGACGGCGGAGGAGGCCAATCGCCTCGTCGACATGGAGATCGTCGCCAAGGAAGCCGTGCGACGTGTCGAGCAATCGGGCATCGTCTTTCTCGACGAGATCGACAAGATCGCCGGCCGCCAGGATACGGGCGGCCCAGACGTGTCACGTCAGGGCGTACAGCGCGACCTCCTGCCGATCATCGAAGGCTCCACGGTCAGCACCAAGCACGGCATGGTGCGCACCGATCACATCCTCTTCATCGCCTCGGGCGCCTTCCATACTGCCAAGCCGTCAGACCTGATTCCCGAGTTCCAGGGACGCTTTCCAATCCGGGTCGAGCTCGATGCGTTGACCCGCGAAGACTTCGTCCGCATTCTCACCGAACCGAAGAACGCGCTGGTGAAACAGTACATGGCGTTGATGGAGCCCGAGGGCGTGCGCCTGCGATTCACCGACGACGCTGTCGACGAAGTCGCGCGGATCGCCGCAGCGGTCAACGAGCGCACCGAGAACATCGGCGCGCGCCGGCTGCACACCGTCCTCGAGAAGCTCCTCGAGGACCTGTCCTTCGACGCCCCGGAACTCGGACGCCGCGAAGTCGTCATCGACCGGCCCGAGGTTCAGCGCCAACTCGAATCCATTTTCACGGATGAGGATCTTTCGCGGTACATCCTGTAGCGCGGAACCGCTAAGCTGACGCCGCCATGACGAATCTGGAAAAGGCCGAGGTCCTGCTCGAGTCGCTGCCGTACCTGCGGCAGTTCTACGGCAAGACCATCGTCATCAAGTACGGCGGCCATGCGATGGCCAACGACGCCTTGAAAGAGTCGTTCGCGCAAGATGTCGTACTCCTCAAGTTCGTCGGCATGAATCCGGTCATCGTGCACGGCGGTGGGCCCCAGATCGACGGCATGCTTGAGAAGCTCGGCATCGAACCGAAGTTCGTACGCGGCATGCGGGTCACCGATCAGGCCACCATGGACGTCGTCGAGATGGTGCTCGGCGGCAAGATCAACAAGGAGATCGTCTCGCTCATCAACCGCCACGGCGGCCAGGCCGTCGGGCTGTCGGGCAAGGACGGCGATTTCATCATCGGGCGGAAGATGCAGAGCCCACGGACCTCGAAACGCACCCGCGGAAGCGACGACGGGCCCGGGGACATCGGCATGGTCGGCGAGGTCGTCGGTGTGAACCCGTCGGTGATCGAAGCACTCGACGCCGCCAAATTCATTCCGGTCATTGCGCCGATCGGCGTCGGTCGGAACGGCGAGACCTTCAACATCAACGCCGACCTGGTCGCCAGCAAGGTCGCCCAAGCACTCCACGCCGAGAAGCTCATCCTCTTGACCGATGTCAAAGGTATCAAGAACCGCGCCGGCAAACTCCTGCCGACCCTCGCCGGCAACGACGCCGAGGCCATGATCCGCGCCGGCGTCATCGGTCAAGGCATGATCCCCAAGGTCGAGTGCTGCATCGACGCGCTTCGCGGCGGCGTCGGCAAGACCCATATCATCGACGGCCGCCTCCGCCACGCCATCATCCTCGAGATCTTCACCCCCGAGGGCGTCGGCACCGAGGTCGTACACACACCAGCCACCGGTAAAGGCGGCCGCGTCAGCAAGCTCCGCCGCAAGGCCTGACCGCTCGCACTCGCGACTCGCGGAAGTTTCCGGAATCCTCGGAAGCCCATCCACGATACGAGCCGACGCGCGCGGCGCCGGAGTCCCCCCCGTGTGCAACGCCGGCACCTCGCAACGACGAGAGCGGTTAGGTGGCTGCGCGGGGCGAGTTGGGTGGCTGCGCGGGGCGACCGGCACCTCGCAACGACGAGAGCGGTTAGGCGAATGCGCGGGGCGCGTGGGGTGAGCGGTCGGGGCAATCGGCGGGGTGCGGGAGAGCGAGAGACCGTGTGGGCAGTCGGGCGGGCGCCTTCGTCAGCCGGGGACGTCAGCCGGGGACGTCAGCCGGATCGAGCAAGCCGTGCCTGCGCCATCCGACCTTCAGGAGCCACGTGCGCGCGCGTGCAACCGAGGGCGCGCTTGGAGATCCTTCGTCGTCACGGGTGGCGCGCTTGAGTGCTTGCGGGTTCCAGCCGTCGAACCAGCGGGAGGATGACGCTGGGTCGAGTCGGACCCTCCCTGCTAGCCGCTGGGCGTGCTTGCGGGCATTCAGGAGCACGTAACGCAGCGCCGCACGCACCTCCCGCGGCGTCTTCAGCACGTGCAGATGGTAGCGATCGGCGAACACCGCTCCGGAGCGCTCGCAGACGCGGTTCACCGCACGCGCCAATCGTCCTCCGATCGCCTTCATGCCCCGCCCGAGCGCCTCGCGGTTCCGCGCTTCGACCATCAGGTGCACGTGATTCCGCTGTAGCGAGTAGTGTGCGAGCCGAAACCCAGGTCGCGTGCAGCCCTTCGCAAACGACCGCTCGATCTCCCGTACCACTCGTTTGGTGCGCAGCGACGGAATCCCTGGGCGTATCTTCAACGTCACGTGGGCGGGAAGGGATGTGAAACCGGGCCGGCACCGGTGCGGCGCGGCCGAGGTTGCCGAGCGCTTGCGTCCCGCTCCCTCGCGTCGCCCGCCCCATCGTGGGTGCTCTTTGAGCTGGAGAGAAATCTGATCGTTACGTCTCGGCATCTTGAAACAGGCTATCTTTTACATTACGCTGACGATTGAATCAAGTGCGTTCGTGCATGAGGAGTCGAGATGTGACCAAGCGCCGTGAATGCGCCCGCCATGACCGGCGCACGGAGCGAGCCACGCGTCACGGTGGCCTCCCGCGTCTCGATCCGCCCCGCGTCACGCAGCCACCCAACCGCCCGGCTCACCTACCCCGCACAGCCACGCAACCGCCCACCCGACCTACCCCGCACAGCCACCCAACCGCCCGCCTCACCCTGCCCCACACAGCCACGCAACCGCCCGCCCGACCTTTCCCGCAGAGCCACCCAACCGCTCGCCTCACCCTGCCCCACCTAACCACCCGCTCTTGAATCTACCCAGACCCCGCCAACCACGACCGTCCCACCCCGCCACGGACTCTTCGCTCCACGCGGACCACATACCCACCCCCCCCCCCCCCACCCCCCCAGACCCCCCCCCCCCCCCCCACCCCCCCCAGACCCCGCCCCCCCCCCACACCCCCCCCCAGACCCCCCCCCCCCCCC